>JANXSI010000369.1 GCA_025352765.1 Devosia sp.
GACCAGATCGGCTCAGTCGCGAGGATGCTCTCTGTCGCGTCGGTCATTGCCCATGTCCCTCTCGCCAATGACAAGGCGCAGGGCCGCATCGGACCGCGACCGCTCGCGATCGCTCCGGTCGACCCACCAGCCATCCATCAGGATGCAGTCGGGCAGCGGAATGGGACGGTCGGGCGACGGCTGGATGGGATTGCGCATGACCAGAGCATGCGGTGGGCGATTGCAGTTTTCGTGCAGCGGCCCCGGAGCTTTTGAGGATTTCGGAGGCAGCGGCCCCTCAGGCGTCGAGCAGCGCCAGCAGCCGCAGGGCCGCGTCGAATTCCTTGTGCCGCTTGGCGCGACGCTCGGTGATTTCCTCGACCACGCCCCACATCGAGATGTTGAAGTCCTCGTCGACATGCGCCGCGGCCCACACCCGCTCGGCATCGATCAGCCCGTGCCGAAGTGCGATCGCCAGCAGCCCCGACCCGGTGATCGAGGTGATGGCGTTGAGCGCCGTGAGCGGCAACAACGCCTCGGTCTCGAGCGCCGCCGCCAGCCGCGCGAGAGTGACCTCCGGCTGGGCCTGGTGCACGATGCCGATGGTCGGCTGAAACGCCACGCCGAACTGCCGCGCCAGTTTGACCAGCGCGTCGTCCCAGAACTCTTCCTGCCGCTTGACCAGCGCGGCGGGCGTATCGGCCCGATAGAGCAGCAGATCGTTGGCGACGTACTTCATGATTTCGGCGCGCAGTGCCGGCAGCGACTCCTCGCCCGCTTCGACCGCCGAGTTGACCAGCCGCGTGAGCGGCATGGTCTGGGCGTCGACGAACTCGACCTGCACGGCCCATTCCTCGGCCAGCGCCAGGGCGATCGACTGCCGCGGCACGATCACCTGCTTCATGCCGGGGGTCTTCGGAATCCGCCCGTCGAGTGCGACTGCAAAGCCGCCCTCGACCGCCTTGACCCCGGCCTCCTTGTAGAACCGCTTGGGCATGACGCGCTTCTCGGTCGCCTGTGCGCGGCCATAGCCGTCATCGCGATGTTGATGGGCATCGTCGACAAACTCACGCATGATCCGCTCCAAGCAAACGATCGATGGTGTCGACCAACTGGTCGAACCGCTCGATCACCACATCCGCCCCCGCCTCGTGCAATTCTTCG
Organism: Devosia sp.; assembly: GCA_025352765.1. GTDB lineage: Bacteria > Pseudomonadota > Alphaproteobacteria > Rhizobiales > Devosiaceae > Devosia_A. The sequence goes on from JANXSI010000369.1 coordinate 1,144, forward strand.
ACCTCGTGGTAGCCCCAGGCGACTCCGATCGCCTTGACGCCGGCGGCCCGCCCCATGCGCATGTCGTGCACGGTGTCGCCGATCATCACGGTTTCGCCGCGCGCCGCCCCGGCCTTGTCCATCGCCGTCTCGATCATTTGCGGGTCGGGCTTGCCGCGATTGTGGTCGGGTGTCTGGATCGAGTGGAAGCGGCCGATGATCTTGTGGTGCTCGAGCAGCGTGGTCGCGCCGCGATACCCCTTGCCGGTGGCGACCGCGAGGATGGTCCCTGGATCGGCCTGCAACGTGTCGAGCGCCAGGAGCGCCCCCTCGAACAGCGGCTCGCGCAAATTCCCGGTCGCCCGGTAGCGCGTACGGTAAGCCTCGGCGATCGCCGTCACTTCCGTCGCGTCGGCATCGGGCGCCAGCACCTTCATGGCATCGTTGAGCGTGATGCCGGAGATCGACCGCATGGTCTTTTCGTCCGGCGGCACCCGGCCCACGGCATGGAATGCGGCCGTCAGCGTCTCGACGATCAGCGCCTCGGAATCGATCAGCGTCCCGTCGAGATCGAAAATCACCAGTCTCATTCTGCCTCAGGGTCCTGGTCCTTGACGTCCCAGCGATCCGGATCGAACCCCAGCGCGTCAAAACTCTGCTTCATGTGCGGCGGCAGCGGCGCGCTGACGTCGAGCAGCTTGCCGCTCGCCAGCGGCAGCCGGATGCGCCGGGCGTGAAGGTGCAGCCCGTCCCCGAGCCCCGGCGCGCCCTGCCAGTTCTCGATGTTGAAGTAACGCGGGTCGCCGATGATCGGGTAGCCCAGCTGCTCCATGTGCACGCGCAGTTGATGCGTGCGGCCCGTGACCGGCTTCAGCGTCACCCAGGCGAACCGCGTGGCCGCCACATCTGTGGTCGAATAATAGCTCAGCGAGTGCTGCGCGCCCGGATAGTTCTGCTCGACCACGGCCATCTGCTCGACCCCGTCGATCAGCTGCTTGGCGAGAAAGCATGAGATGCTGCCCTGCGGCGGCTTGGGGTTGCCGTTGACGATAGCCCAGTAGATCTTGCGGGCCGAGCGCGACTGGAACACTTTTCCAAGATATGACGCCACGGCCCGCGTCTTGGCCACGACCAGGACGCCTGACGTGTCGCGGTCGAGGCGGTGCACGAGGCGCGGCGGCTCTCCGGCCTTGTTCGGCAGGCTCTTGAGCAGGCCGTCCATGTGCCGCTTGGTGCCGCTGCCGCCCTGCGACGCGAGCCCCGAGGGCTTGTTGAACACATAGAGTTCGTCGTCCTCATAGACGATCAGATCGCGCAGGAAATTGGCGTCCGCCGCGTCGACCTTCTGCTCGATCCGCCGCACTTCCGCATCGAGCGGCGGCACGCGGACCAGCTGGCCCGTGGTCAGCCGCGAATTGGTTTTGGCGCGGCCGCTGTCGATCCGCACCTGCCCGGTCCGGATCAGCTTCTGCAAGTGCCCGAACGTGACCTGCGGAAAGTGCACGCCGAACCAGCGGTCGAGCCGCATACCGTCTTCGTCGCGCCCGACGGCCTGTTGTCGCGCTCCGCTCATGCCACACCTCGCATCACGACCAACCCGCCATAGAGGGCGCCAATTCCAATAGCCACCGACGCCAGCACATAGAGCAGCGCCGGACCGATCTCGCCCCGCTCCAGCATGGAGATGGTGTCGAGGGAGAACGACGAAAAGGTCGTGAACCCGCCAAAGATCCCGACCGCCACGAACAGCCGGGCATCCGCCTGCCAGCTCGGCGTCGTCCGCGCCAGCCAGCCGATGAACAGCCCCATCGCTAGCGAACCGGCGATGTTGATCAGCATCGTCGCGAGCGGAAACGAGGCCGTCCACGCCTTGCCGACGAGGACGCCTGTGCCATAGCGGGCCATCGAGCCCAACGCGCCGCCAACGGCGACGAGCAGATAGGGATTCATCGCATTCCTTGAGTTTTCAGCGGTCTTCTATGCCGAATAGGGGCGAAATGGCCAGCCTGCCGCGTGTTCTTGGTGTTTTTGGCTGGCCCGTGGCTTATTCGCCCTCGGCCCGCTTGGCCCTCAGCCGCGCAAAATACTCGAGCCGCTTCTTGATCTCGCGCTCGTGGCCGCGCTCGACCGGCCGATAGAACTCCTGCCGCCCGAGCTTTTCAGGGAAATACTCCTGCCCCGAAAAGCCCTCCGGGGTGTCGTGGTCGTACTGATACCCCTCGCCATAGCCCTG
>JANXSI010000463.1 GCA_025352765.1 Devosia sp.
GCCGCGGTAGCCGGCGAATTCATCATTTGGGTTCGTTCAAGGAAACCCCCACCCCCAACCCCTCCCCTCAAGGGGGAGGGGAGAACCGACTTATGGTGCAGCGCAACGGCGGCCCAAGTGGCTGAGATTTCGGTTCCTGCCTCTCCCTCCCCCGTGTGGAGGGGGGACCGGCGAAGCCGGTGGGTTGGGGGCACCGGGCCTAGTGGCTGCGGCTCCCCCCTTCCGTCGCCTTCGGCGACACCTTCCCCCGTAAACGGGAGAAGGGCCCCGACTGCGAGCCTCGTTGAGACGGGAGGACGAGTGCTGACTGCTAGGCCAGATAGCGCCGCTTCAAATGATCCTCGAAATACTGGGCGTTGAGTTTTTCGCCGGTGGCTTTGACCAGCAGCTCGGGGGTCGAGTAGCGGGACGCCTGCGACCAGATCTTGTCGCGGCGCCAGTTGTTGATTTCGACGAAGCGGCCGGCGCGGACGTCGTCGCGGGCCGAGGGGTGGTCCTTTTCGAGGCTGGCCCAGAGCTGGGCGGCGATCATGGCGCCGAGCGTGTAGCTCGGGAAATAGCCAAAGGCGCCGCTCGGCCAGTGGACGTCCTGCATCGGGCCGTCCTTGTAGTTGTCGAGGGTGGTGAGGCCGAGATATTCGCTCATCCGGGCGTTCCATTCGCCGGGCACATCTTTCGGCGCAATGCTGCCGTCGATCAGGCCCTTCTCGATCTCGAAACGCAGGATGACGTGGAGCGGATAGGTCGCTTCGTCGGCGTCGACGCGGATGAGGCCGGTCCTCACCTCATGCACGTGTGTCAGCATGTCCTCGATGTCCCAGCCGGCGATGGCGGCCGGGCCGAGGTGCTGGCCGACGAGCGGCATCGCCCATTCCCAGAATTCGGCGGAGCGGCCGATCTGCTTTTCCATGAACAGGCTCTGGCTCTCGTGGATCGACATGCCGCGCGCCCGGCCGATGGCGAAGTTCGACCACTCCTTAGGCAGGCCCTGCTCGTAGAGGCCGTGGCCGGTCTCGTGGATGATGCCCATGAGCGAACTGAGGAAATCGCCGGTGGTGTAGCGGGTGGTCATGCGCACGTCGGTGGGCACGCCGCCGCAGAACGGGTGGTGCGAGACGTCGAGCCTTCCGTGCTCGAAGTCAAAGCCGATGGCCTCCATTACCGCAAGGCCGAGGGCTTTCTGCTTGTCGATCGGGAAGGGGGCGTTGAGTGGCTTGACGGGGCGCTTGGCGCGCTCAGCGGCCTGACGGTCGACGACGGCGGGAATGAAATCCTTGAGGAAGGTCTTGAGCCGGGCAAAGACCGGCGCGATGTCGGCGGCGCGGTTGCCCGGATCGTACTGCTCCATCATCGCGTCGTAGGGCTCGAGCCCGAGCGCCGCCGAGCGGAGGCCCGCCTCTTCCCGGGCGATGGCGACGATGCCTTCGAAAGCAGGGAGAAACCCGGCCCAGTCGTCCTTGGCGCGCAACTCGCGCCAGAGCTGCTCGGAGCGGACGCGGGCCGACACCTGGCGGCGGACGAAGTCGGCCGAGAGACAGGTCATATTGGTATAGACGCGGGCCTGCTCGCGGATCGCGGCCTGCTGCATGTCGTCGAGCGGCTCCTCGGCCGCCGCGGCGAGCCAGTCGCCGACTTCCGGTGCCGTCGCCATCTCGTGATACATGCCGGCCAGCATCGACATGGCGTCGGCGCGTTTTTCGCCGCCGCCCGACGGCATCATCACCGCCTCGTCGACGCTCAGCATCGACTGCGCGTGCTCGAGGGCTTCGAGTTTCTTGCCGAGTTCGGCGAGCTTGGCGAAGGCGGAATTGGGGGCCATTTGGTCTTCCTCGATCAGCAGAGCCCGCGTCTTATCACGGAGTCATGGGCGTGAAAGCGGGAACCGGCGCCGGCTGGGCGCGGAACGCCGAACGGGGGAACTGCGGCGCCGCCAAACAGAGGTTCCCGCTTTCGCGGGAATGACCCGGTGGGAGATGCGAATATCCAGACTGGGAGGGAGAGGAAGGCCTGACTGAGGTTTCAGCCATTCGAGCATAGCTCTCATGGCCTTCTCGCCTAAAAACGCTCCACTGGAGCGTTTTTGCCTTCGGCACGGCTCGAAGGGGGATGGGGCGCAGCCGGGGAGACTGCGCCCCTCAGAAGGCAAGTCCTTCTGGACCGGCCCGACCCGCTGGCGCCAATGGGGGATTGCGCCGGCGGGGAAGTCATCCGAGGCGGGGAGCCTCGGAAAGGGGTCAGAACGGCAGGATGGCGTCGGCGATCTGCTGGCCGTAGCGCGGCTGCTGCACGTCGGTGATCTGGCCGCGGCCGCCGTAGGAGATGCGCGCCTCGGCGATCTTTTCGGACGGGATGGTGTTGTCGGACTGGATGTCCTCGGGCCG
>JANXSI010000526.1 GCA_025352765.1 Devosia sp.
CTCGTTCTCGGCGGCGCTGGCGGCGCCGCGTGAGCGGCTCGTCGAGTTCGAGCACCTGGGTGAGAGCACAATCACCAATCTCAAGATCGTGCTTGCCGCCGCCCAGCGCTTTGCCCGCGACAAAGTCGATCGTGAGCAGCCGATTCTCAGTTCCTGGTCGTCACTGATCGAGTACTGCCGCGCGGCAATGGCGTTCGAGGATATCGAGCAATTCCGCATCCTGTTCCTCGACAAGAAGAACCGGCTGATCGCCGACGAGGTGCAACAAAGAGGCACTGTCGATCACACCCCGGTGTATCCGTGCGAGGTGATCAAGCGGGCGCTTGAGCTCTCGGCCACGGCGCTGATCCTCGTTCACAACCCCCCTTCGGGCGACCCCTCCCCGTCCACGGCGGATGTGCAGATGACCCGACAGATTGTCGACGTCGCCCGGCCGCTCGGAATCTCGGTGCACCACCACATCATCATCGGCAAGTCGGGCCACGCCTCGCTCAAGGGGTTGAAGCTGATCTGAGCGATCAGTCGGCTTCGGCCGAAGGCGCCGTGGAGGGCGGCGTAGCTTTGCCGCTCAGCTTGAGCAGCGCGCCGCGGAGTTGCTTGGCCAGCGGTAGCAGTCTTGGGTCAGACTTGATGCGCCGCCGAGTTGTCTGCCAGCCGCGATGGACTGACGCACCTATCGAGCCGCGGCGCGTCACCGGGATGTAGTGGTGCCGCACGGCAATCAGCTCGTTGCACCAGTGGCGCTTTTCGTCGGTGCAGCCCTCGCCCATGTCGAAAACCCGAAAGCCCTTGTCGAACATGGTCTGCATGACGCGCAGAAGGCATTGCTTGCCGGGGGAACCGGGACGAAGCGCCGCGTCCTCGCTCATCGATGAGATCAGGCAGAATAGCCTGTCGCCGTGCGCCACGCTGTAGCGCATGGCGACGATCTCGCCGTCAAGGCGCAACAGGTGCAGTTTGACCGGCACGCCGGACTCGGCCGTCGCCGTGCTGTCGTAAAAGGCCCGGACGGCGGGGATCGCGAACGGATCGAACACACCCATTTCGCGGAAGCGCGCACTGCGCTGGCGGAACATTACCTCGAGGGTGGCGAGTGCCGCCTCGCCATTGCCCAGTTCTTCGAAGCTGACAGTGCCCATCGCCTCGAGCTTGTCGCCCTGCTGGCGGTCGTGCTTGCGTCGGGACTTGTTGCGCTGCGTCTTGTCGGCCTCCTCGAAGCTCTTGAAGCTGGCGCGGTAGAGCGTTTCGCCCTCGACCGACTGTCCAAGCTCTGCAAAGAGATCGACGCCGTCGACCGGTAAACTCGGTACGGATTTGAGATAGACGAGGTCCACGCCATCGACGCCCCGCAGCATATCGAGCCACAGGCGGCGGCGGCGAAGGGGCGACATCGCCGCAACGCGTGCCCGGTCGATGATCGGCGCGTCACAGCCGACATGGGCGCCCGGGAACCACGACAGCACCCACAGCCCCTTGTCCCAGCGCCGCTGCAGCGGGATCAGGGCAACGGGAATGCCCTCGTCACGGGCAACAATGTAGAACTGGTCGGCATCGGCCACGCCGAAGGCCGCGGTCCAGAGGCGGATAAAGTCGAGCTGCTGGCCCGGGGATTCGATCGTTTCCGCCGTCAGCGTGCGCCAGATCTGCGCCACGTCCTCGAGCCGATGACTCAGCGTAGTCTCGAATCCGGCAAGGGTCGTCGCTGAGCTTGCGCCGACCGCCGGCTCGAGCACCAGCGTCTGCAATGCGCCCTGTGCCATCGTGACATCCCCAGTTTGTCGACCGCACTGTCGCGGCTACCGGTGAATCGGAGGTTCACAGAGGCCCCCTAGGGGTCTCGAACCACCCCTATCGGTGGTCAGGGTTAATTTCAGCCGAATTGCTGCAGGATCGGAAAGGATTCGAGGAACCAGTAGCTAATGCGAGTGAACTGACCGGTGAGGAACAACACGCCCGTCAGCACCAGTAGCCCGCCCATCACCCGTTCGACCGTACCCAGATGCTTCCTAAAGCTTGAAAAGAAGGTGAGGAACGGCCCGATGGCGATGCCGGCCAGGAGAAACGGCACCCCGAGCCCCAGCGAATATATGCCGAGCAGCCCCGCGCCCTGCCAGGCGGTATCCTGGACCGCGGCCACCGATAGGATCGCCGCCAGCACGGGGCCGATGCAAGGCGTCCAGCCAATCGCGAACGCCAGTCCGAGAAGGAATCCACCGACCGGGCCGCTGGCCGCGCCCGGGCCGGAGTGCCGCAATTGCCGGTCGAGCAGACCGATCCGGTAGACCCCCAGGAAATGCAGCCCCATCGCGATGATGAACAGCCCGGCGATCGGGGTGATGATTGGAAGCGCCTGCCGGAATGCCTGCCCGAAGGCGGTGGCGGTCGCCCCAAAGGTGATGAACACCAGCGAAAAGCCGAGGATAAAGAACACCGAGGTGAAGACGCTCTTCCGCCAGATCACGCCCGCGCTCGCGCCGTCGGTGCGCAGCTGGTCGAAGCTCGAGCCGCTCATGTAGGTGAGATAGGGCGGCACCAGCGGCAGCACGCATGGGCTCAGAAAGCTCAGCACCCCGGCGCCAAAGATCAGCGGAAACGAAAACCCGTTCATGGCGTCTTCTTATAGAGGCCTGAGCCCAAGGCAACTCGCATCAACCGGGAGTGATACTTGCCGACAGCCGCCGTGGCGGCTAAGGACCGGCAGTCTCCCCCGCTTGAGAGTGGCCCCATGCCGCAGCCGATCCGCATCGCGCCTTCGATCCTTTCGGCCGATTTCTCCCGGCTGGGCGAGGAAATTCGCGCAATCGAGGCGGCAGGCGCCGACTATATCCATGTCGACGTGATGGATGGCCATTTCGTTCCCAACATCACGCTGGGGCCGGTGGTCGTGCAATGGCTGCGCCCACTGACCAAAAAGGTCATCGACTGCCACCTGATGATTGCCCCAGTCGACCCATATATCGCCGCCTTCGCTAAAGCCGGCGCCGACATCATCACGGTCCATGCCGAGGCCGGCCCGCATCTCCACCGCTCGCTGCAGGCGATCCGCGCAGAGGGCAAGAAGGCCGGCGTTGCGATCAATCCGGCGACCCCGGTTTCGGCCCTCGAGCACGTCATCGGCGACGTCGACCTGATCCTCGTGATGAGCGTCAACCCCGGCTTCGGCGGCCAGAGCTTTATCCGCGAGTCGCTGGTCAAGCTGGCGCAGACCAAGGCCCTGATCGGCGGGCGAGCCATCGACCTCGAGGTCGATGGCGGGATCAACCCCGAGACGGCGGCCCAAGTCGTGCGCGCGGGGGCCAATGTGCTGGTCGCCGGCAACGCGATCTTTGCCGGCAATGACGCCAAGACCTACGCACCGCGGATCAAGGCGATCCGCGATGCTGCCACCACAATCAAGGCCTGAGCCATGATCCCACGCTATTCCCGTCCAGAAATGGTGGCGATCTGGTCGCCGGAGACGCGCTTCCGTATCTGGTTCGAGATCGAGGCACATGCGACCACCGCGCTCGCCAATCTCGGTGTGGTGCCCAAGGAGGCCGCCGAGACCATCTGGGCCAAGGGCAATGCAGCGACGTTTGACGTGGCGCGGATCGACGATATCGAAGCAACCACCAAACACGACGTCATCGCATTCCTCACGCATCTGAGCGAGATCGTCGGGCCTGAAGCGCGCTTTGTGCACCAGGGAATGACCTCCTCGGACATCCTGGACACGACGCTCGCGGTGCAACTGGCGCGCGCGTCCGACCTCCTCATTGCCGACGTCGACGCCCTGCTCGCGGCGCTGAAGCGCCGGGCCAAGGAGCACAAATACTCGATCACCATTGGCCGCTCGCACGGCATCCATGCCGAGCCGACGACCTTCGGGATCAAACTCGCCGAGGCCTATGCCGAGTTCTCGCGCAACCGGGAGCGGCTGGTCGTGGCGCGACGCGAGATCGCGACCTGCGCGATTTCGGGCGCCATCGGCACCTTCGCGAACATCGACCCGACGGTCGAAGCCTACGTCGCCGAAAAGCTCGGGCTCGCGGTCGAACCGGTATCGACGCAGGTCATCCCCCGCGACCGGCACGCAATGTTCTTTGCGACGCTCGGCGTCGTCGCGTCCTCGATCGAGCGCATCGCCACTGAAATCCGGCACCTGCAGCGCACGGAAGTGCTTGAGGCTGAAGAGTTTTTCTCGCCCGGACAGAAGGGCTCGTCGGCCATGCCGCACAAGCGCAACCCGGTGCTGAGCGAAAACCTCACCGGTCTCAGCCGGTTGGTGCGCGGTATGGTGGTGCCGGCGCTCGAGAATGTGGCGCTCTGGCATGAGCGCGACATCTCGCATTCGTCGGTCGAGCGGATGATCGGGCCGGACGCGACGGTGACGCTGGATTTCGCCCTAGCGCGGCTCACCGGGCTCATCGACAAGCTGCTGGTCTATCCCGAAAACATGAAGCGGAACCTGGACTTGCTGGGAGGCCTGCATAATTCGCAGCGCGTGCTCCTCGCCCTCACGCAGGCCGGGATGAGCCGCGAGGACGCGTATACGGCGGTGCAGCGCAACGCCATGGCGGTGTGGGGGATGCGGGGCGACCGCGCCGGGCAATTCGCGAGTCTTTTGAAGGCGGACGCGGAGATTGCTCAGAAACTGAGTCTGGCCGAAATCGACGCGATGTTCGACGATTTCTATCATTTGAAGCACGTAGATATGATCTTCGAGCGCGTATTCGGACCCGACGTATGACGATCTATTACGCTCAGGAGCAGAACCTCAGCGTTCAGGACTACGTGGCGGTCGTCGGCTCGACCTACATGGCCGACCGGCGGCCGGTGGGGAACCTGGAGCGCATTGGCCGCATCCTTGCCGGCTCAAACATGATCGTCACGGCCCGCGACGAGTCGGGCGAGATCGTCGGACTGTTGCGCGGCATCTCGGACAACGAGTGGGTCTGCTATGTCGCCGATCTCGTCGTCCGCGAGGGGCAGCAGCGCAAGGGTGTCGGGACCGCTCTGCTCAAGACATGCAAGGGTATCCTCGGGCCGGGGATGGGGATCGTGCTGATGGCCTTCCCCGAGGCCACCGAGTACTACCGCCGGATCGGCATGCACGAGATGACGGCCTTCTACATGGACCGCGAGAACCGCTCGTGAAGATCTCCGAGGCCGACATCCTGATCGCGCCGGGGCTGGGCAATTCCGGCCCGGGCCACTGGCAGCGCCGCTGGGGCGAGCGCATGTCGA
>JANXSI010000595.1 GCA_025352765.1 Devosia sp.
TTTGATGGATGCGGAACTAACAGTCTAGCTCCTCCACCGTGAAACGGGGGAGGGGGACCATGCGCAGCATGGTGGAGGGGGCGGCCTCAGGCACGGAGTTTGCTGCCGCCGCCTCCACCGCCTTCGGCGGTCCCCCTCCCCCGCAAGCGGGAGAGGAGCCTGACTGCCAGCGATCAGTAGGGGGAGCATTGAATGGACCTGGGTCTTCAGGACAAAGTCGCTGTCATCACCGGCGCGAGCGTCGGCATCGGTCTCGCGGTGGCCGAGGGGTTTGCGGCGGAGGGGGCCAACCTCGTGCTCAGCGCCCGCGGCAAGGAGCGGCTCGACGACGAGGCGTCGCGGATCGCCGACAAGTATGGGGTGATCGTGCATGCCGTCGCCGCAGATGTGGCGACGGCTGCGGGCTGTGCGGCGGTGGTCGACGGCGCGCGCAAGGCGTTCCGCGGTGCCGATATCCTCATCAACAATGCCGGCACGGGGTCGAACGAGACCATCCAGGAGGCGGCCGACGACAAATGGCAGTACTACTGGGATCTGCACGTCATGGCCGCGGTGCGGCTGGCGCGCGGGATCGTGCCGCAGATGAAGACGCGCGGCGGCGGAGCGATCATCCACAACGCCTCGATCTGCGCCGTGCAGCCGCTCTGGTACGAGCCGATCTACAACACCACCAAGGCGGCGCTGATGATGTTTTCAAAGACCCTCGCCAACGAGGTGGTCGGCGACAACATCCGCGTCAACACCATCAATCCGGGGCTGGTGCTGACGCCGGACTGGGTGAAGACCGCCAAGCAGATCGCGGGCGAGGCCGGCTATGAGGCGCACCTGCAGGGCGTCGCCGACGAAGCGGGCGGCATGAAGCGCTTCGCAACGCCGGCAGAGCTCGCCAGCTTCTTCGTGTTCCTCTGCTCGAACAAGGCGAGCTACTCGACCGGCTCGACGTACTTCGTCGATGGGGGCTGGCTGAAAACGGTCTGAGCCGGCCGCCGCGCCACTCGCAGCGCCAGCGGGAGACCCAGGGCGGCGATGACGGCAAAGACCCCGAACAGCCGGCGGGCCACCGTCTCGATGCCGGCCGCATCGGTCGCCTCGGGCAACCCCGCGGCATTGACCACAACGCCGCCGATCGCGGCGCCGAACCCGGATGCAAAGAGCTGCGCCATGCTGAGAGCTGCCGAAACGCTCTGGTTGTCGGCTTCGGGCGTGGTCGACAGGATGCCCGTCGACAGGTGCTGGAAGACCGAGCCGATGCCGACACCCAGGGCCAGCAGCGACAGCGCGGCCGGGATCAGGTCCGGCCATCCCCCGTCGAGATTGGCCGGAGCGAGGAACACCAGCATCCCGAGGGTCGCCGCCGTGAGGATAACGGGAGCGGTGACGATCGCGACCCGTACCTTCTGGCCGGTCCAGCCGGCAGTCACGAGCGCCGAAATGGTCCAGCCGGCTGCGACGAAGGCGGCGACATAGCCGGCCCAGAGCGGCTGCAGGCGATGCAACTTCTGGAGGAAGAACGGCGCGAAGATATCGCTGGTGACGGCAATGCCGAGCAACAGCATGGTGGCGAACAAGGCGCCGAGCGGCGTGGTGGGGTTCAGCGACCCCGCCGGCATCAGCCGCACCTTGGCGCGGCCCTCGACCGCGGCCAAGGCGACGATGGCCGCAACCGCGACGAGCAACAGGGCCGCCGCGATCAGCGTGTCGCTGGTCAGCAGGCTGGCGGTGGAGATCGCCAGAATGGCGCCGATGACGAGGCCGATCTGCAGAACCGGCGCACCGCTGCTGCTTTCGGTATGGCCGCTCGCCGGCAGGATGCGATAGGCGCCCAGCGCCAGCAGGATGGCGAGCGGCACGATGCCGAGAAAGGCCCAGCGCCAGAGGTCGAGTTCGGCAAAGATGCCGCCGGCTGCGGGGCCCAGCAGCGTCGAGATGCCCCAGACCACCGAGTTGAGGGCCATGGCGCGGGCCCACAGGTGCTGCGGGAAGACGATGCGGATCATCGCATAGGTGGTCGCGCTGAGCAGGCCCGCGCCAAAACCCTGAACGAACCGCCCGGCCAGCAGCACGGGCATGCTCGGGGCGACGCCGCAGATCAGGCTGCCGAGACCGAATGCACCGGCAGCGATGAGGTACGCGCCGCGCGGACCGATCGACGCTGGGCGGACGGCGGCAAAGATCGAGGCGATGATCGAGGCGACGATGAACAGCGTGGTGTTCCAGGCAAAGAGCTCAAGCCCGCTGATGTCGCGCACCACCGTTGGCAGCATGGCGCCGCCGATGAACACTTCGAGAGCCTGAAGCGCGATGCCGCCGGCGAAGATGGTCACCGCAAAGCCGCTGCGTTCGAACAGCTCGCGCCAGCCGGTGTCTGATTGACTCATGGTCTCTCCTTCTCGTTGGGCAACGTCGTACAATCTCAACTACGGTTGAGGTAAAGCGGAATTTTGGGGAGGACGGGCGCGCCCGAGGTGCGGTCTCGGCCGCGCAGGGGCCAGAGATCATCCGAAGGCTGGTTCGGCATCTGCGCGCTGGCAATGGCTTGGCCCGACTGCTGGTCGAGGCCGGCAAAAGCCGACGGCCACGGGGAGGGATCCGTGGCCGCCGACCTGCTTTTGGGCGCGCTACGAAGCGCGCACCGGCCTTGACGCGCTCGGGAGGAGGCACATCAAGATGGGACGGGGAGGGCGTTGGGAATGCCGTTTGCGGTTACCCGCCGTGCACGCCGCTCCCCGCGGCACCTAAGAACCGGGGGGTATCTCAGGTGCCAACTGCGTCCAGGTGCTGACCACGCACCCAGAAAGCGATGATACTGGCCGCCTCGCGGCGATAGAGGTTGACGTCGGCGTGCCGCTCGAACACGGCCGCGGCCCCCGCCTCGAGGAGGCAGTCGCGAACCGACTTCTGTAATGACGGCGCCATGGCGACGATCGTGACCCGCGGTGCGGCAGCCTTGAGGGCAGCGACGAAATCGCGCGTCGCGACCGATGAGCGCTTGAGATCGGCGATCACAAACAATGGCTCGTCGCCGGAGACGGCGCTCCGGGCCGAGATTTCGTCCAATGCGATATCCGGATCGGGCAGGTGTTCAACCTGCGGTCCGCCGTGGGCAGCCAGCATCCGCGTCAGCAGACGTGCCGAATGAAGATCGTCGTCGACCAGCGTCATGGCTGGCCGGCTTTCGAGTGCAAGACTCATCACTTGTCCTTTCCCGCGCCGCACGGGAGGAGTTGCCGCCGTCAAGTCTGTTTGTTCGCTTGGCCCTTGAGCGAGATGGACGAGACACAGAGGTCTCAGTCACGACGGCAGGGAGGCCTGCGCGTCACGCTGTGCAGCGAATGGCCCCTAGATGCCGATTCTTTGGGCACAAGCCAAGCTGGCCGGGGTAACACCCCGTAACTCAGCTTGCGTTTAACATGTAAAATTGGGACAGTTGGGGCGGCTGGAGGAGGATCCGCCGTGCCAGACACAGCGCCGAGCCCGGAGCGGGTGCGAGAGGCCCTCGACGAACTCTTGGGCTGGCCGGGCGTCGCGCGGTCCCCGCAACTGGCAGAGTTGCTCAGATACGTGGTCGAAAAGACCCTTGCGGGCGAGGCTGCGGGGATCAAGGCCTATTCCATCGCGGTCGACGTCTTTGGCCGCCCGCTGGGTTTCGATCCGCAGGCCGACCCGATCGTGCGGGTACAGGCGCGTCGGTTGCGAACGCTGCTGGAGCAGTACTACCAGAGCGACCAGTCGCACGGCCCGGTGCAGATCCACCTGCCGCTGGGCCGCTATGTTCCTGAGTTTAAGCTGGTGGAGCCGACCGAGCCGCCACGGCCCGCCGATGTCGCGGACGTGTCGTCCGGCCGCTCTGCGCCGGTCAGTGATGAGGACACAAATCGTCGACTGTTCCGGTTCCTTCTGAGGTCGCTGCTGGCGGTCAGTTTCGGCCTTGTCGGCATGGTCCTCGCCATTGTTCTCGGCCGCCTCATGGCCCCTGTAGAAATTTCGGACAAAAGCTTTCCGACGACTCCGCGCCTGTTTGTCAGCAGCTTTGACAATCTGACGGGGGATTCGGGGCTGGATCCGGTTGCCAAGGACCTTGCCCCCGACCTCGAGCGGCGGATGCGACGGTTCGACGAGGTTGCGATCGTGCTTACGCCCGCCCGCAACGCGCTGGTCCTGCACGGCGCGCTGCAGACGGAGGACCGGCAGCTGACCCTCCGAGCGACGCTTTCCGACGCCAACGGCAATGGCATTCTGTGGGCCAAGACCTTCAAGTCGCTCCCCGGTTCGTCGTTGACCACGACGCTCGAGGACGCCGCGTCGCGGATCACCGGCGAACTGGGGAGCTGGCGCGGGCCGCTGCATGCGCCGAGCCGCGCCTGGTTCGCCGAGCAAAAGGCGATCCCCGAGGCGCCGACGCACTATGTCTGCATGCTCGCCTATTTCAATTGGCGCGACACCCGTTTGCTCGCCAATGCGGACAAGGCGCTTGCCTGCCTCGATGACCTGCTATTGCGGACACCGGGCGACGGAACCGCGACAGCCGCCCACGCCGGACTCAGCGCCTGGCGCGCGGAATATCTGTCCAGGCCTGCCGATTCGATGACCGACCTGTTGGCGCCGGAAGTCACCGAAGCAGCGCGCGCCATCGCGCTCAGCCCGACCAGCAGCTTTGCTTACGAACGGCAGGCCATGGTCCTGGCCAGGGCGGGGTCAGTCAACGCGTCCTTCGGATCGTTCACCAAGGCGCTGGCGCTCAATCCAGGGAACACCGACGCCCAGGCGCTCTATGCTTCGATCCTGTGGCGCGATGGCCAATGGCAGGCAGCGATATCGCTCGGCGAGCGAGCGATCGCCTCGGTCGACTCGCCACCGCCCTCGTATTTTGCGATCCGCGCCTATGACGCGATGCGCCAGAGGCAGTATCTGGACGCCATCGCGGCGGCGCAGGTCATGGCGACGGGCGATGAAGAAACGGCGGCGGCAATCGCGCTAGCCGCCGCGCCCTTCGTCGGCCGCGACGACCTCGTCGTCCGCTACAAGCCCCTGGTCCTCGATGATCCACGATTTCAGGAGGTCGGCATCCTGCCGCGACTGTTGCGGAGTACGGGCTCGCAACTGCTAATCGATCGTCTGCGCGAGGGACTGCTGAAGGCCGGCATCCCGCAGGCCGCGCTGGACGGAGCATTCAATCCCGATGGGTCGGCAAGGACCTGACGTCTAGCCGAACAGCCTCGTGGCGATCCGCACGAAGGCGCGGCCGCGCTCGTCGAAGTCCTTGAACACAACGCCAGGCTTTTCCAACTGGCCATAGCTCGGGGCGCCCGGCGACAGGATGACGGTATCGAATTTGTCTCGGCGATGCGCCAGGGCCTCAAACCCGGCCTCGAGCGTGCCAACCTCGGCCACCTCGATCTGCGGCGCCGCCGCTGCCGTCGCCGTGGCGAGACGATCGCCCGTGACGGGCAGGGTGACGAGAACAGTCACGCCACGCGGCGCCAACAGCGAAGCCAGTTCGGTATAGTCCTGCTGGCGCTCGTGGCCGCCGGCGATCAGGGCGATGCGGGTGCCCGGGTAGGCGGCGAGCGCCGCCTTGGTGGCCTCGGGCGTCGTCGAAATGGAGTCGTCGACGAAGGTGATGCCGCCGATCTGGTGCTCTTCCAGACGGTGCGGCAGCGGCACGAAAGCCTGGATCCCCTTGATCACGCCCTCGAGCCCGGCGCCGGCGGCCAGCGCGATCTGCGCGGCAAGCCGCGCGTTGTCGAGATTGTGCGCGCCCTTGAGCCTCGACTTGCCGACCGTCGAGGCAATGCGGTCGGCGATGAACGGCGCCAGCGGCGGCAAGATGCGCCGCATGTCGCGCAGGGCGGCAAGGACCATGGCATTGGTTGCTGCGCCGGGGCCGAGCCCGACCGGGAAGGGCTGGTCTCGATCGATCAGGTTGAGCTTGTCGGCATAGTAGCGCTCGACGTCGCGGTGCCAGTC
>JANXSI010000619.1 GCA_025352765.1 Devosia sp.
TTTGATCTTGCCGTCAATCCCGTAGAAGGGAACCAACTGGATCAGTCCCCGGCGATCGGCATCATTTTTGGTTGCGTCGTACTCGCTGTTGTCACAGGTAACGACCTCGCGTCCGCCTATCATCGGAACCTTCATTCCGTCGATCTTGTCGATCGTGGGGTAGTTTGCCGAAAGCCATTCGAGTTGCTCTTTTAGCAGCCGATATTCGTCGATCTCGACCTGCGGAAAACCGGCTTCGTCCGGTTCTCCGACGAAGTCCTGATCAGCGGTAAGTTGCTGCTGAGTTGAGCTGTCGCTCTCGCGCGATTGGTTGGGCGCTATGAGCTGGTCAAACGCCAGTATGGGCCTTTCGTGGCGGCCGGTTGCGGGATCGATTTTTTCCGGATCAAAATCTACAGGCAGGATGTAGACCTCAGAGACCGCGACGTCGGTGGCAAGATTATTGTAGATCTGCTGGATCGTAGTTTTAGCTTCCTCGGTCAGGGTTGTTCCCTGCCGATCGATAGTCCGTACTGACGGCAGAAGTGAAAGCGTTCGTATGTTCTGATAGATCGCAGAGAACGCCGTTTCGACCTTGTCGACGAGCATCTGGGTCTGGCCAGACGACAGTGAAACGTAGTCTGCAGACGCTGTTTTGTACTGCGTCTGCCAGTACCCTAGAGCAGCGGTACCTGCGCCGCACCCCAAGATCGCGACTGATGCATATGCCAGCCAGAGTCGTTTCGCAAACATTCCCAATCCCCCGCTTGGGTTGACGTCATTTTATGTACTTTGATTTCGTGGCGTCGCCACGAGCGTTGGCTAGAACTCCTTCCAGTCCTCTTTGACGGCGGTGTTGCCGCGCGAGAGGTAGGACCTTGCAGCGCTAGTGACCTTCTCCTGTAGCGCCTTGATGCCTTTGGCTGTCGCCTTGGCCGGCGTCGGAAGGCTCGTCTCGCGCGCGGCGCTGCGGCCCTCGCCCTTCACCACAAACTGATCAACGATTCGGTCGAGGTCGTTTGCCTGGTTCTCTGTCTGCTCGATGGCCGCATTGGTCTCTTCCACCAGCGCCGCATTATGCTGGGTCATCTCGTCCATCTGCCGAACCGCCGTAGAGACCTGAGAGATAGCAGAAGCCTGCTCCTGGCTGGCTGCCGAGATCTCCTGGATCAGTGCCGCGCTTTCCTTGACGCTGCCGACCATAGCGATCAGCTTCTGTGTCGCGTCGGCAACCAGCTTGCTGCCCGCCATCACTTCGCTCGCGGACTGCTCGATCAGCACCTTGACCTCGCTCGAGGCCTGCGCCGCGCTCTGGGCAAGCCGCCGCACCTCGACCGCCACCACCGCAAATCCCTTACCTGCATCACCGGCCCGCGCGGCTTCCACCGAAGCGTTGAGCGCCAGGAGATTTGTCTGGAAGGCGATGTCGTCGATCATGCCGATGATGTTGGAGATCTTGGACGAGGAGGCGCTGATGCGCTCCATCGCCTCATTGGACTTTTCCATGACCTCGCCGGTCTGCTCGGCGGTTGCCGATACGCCGCGGGACTTGATCGAAGCATCGTCGGCACGCTTGGCGTTCTCAATGACCGTGTTGGAGAGCTGCTCGATTGCGGCCGTCGTCTCCTCGATCGCCGCTGCCTGCTTGGTGGTGCGCTCCGCAAGGTCATTGGCACCCGACAGGATCTCGCCGGTCGCGGTCTTCAGCGCCGACGAGGTCGTGCGCAGCTGGGCAACGACCCCGCTGAGATTTTCGCCCACAGCGTTGGTGTCATCCTTCAGCCGCTTGAGTGCGCCCTGGTAGTTGCCAGTCATTCGATGAGTAAGGTCCGCTTTGGCTAAGGCAGATAGGGCTTCTGCGGTCTCGCCAATGCTGCGGTCGATCGTTTCCATGAGGTTGTTGACGCTCTTGGACAGCGCGACAAGCTCTGGATAGGGCAGGTCCGTCGTTACGCGCAGGGTGAAATCGCCGACCAGCGCGCCGTCGACGGCATGAGCAATTTCGCGATTGAGTTCGGCCGCCGCATTTGCGTGCTTGAGCGTTATGTCGGCAGCAGCTTCGGCCTCGGAAGCGAGACGAGCGCGGGCCCTGAGGGCCTCCCTAAAGACTTCAAAAACGTCGACCAGTTGGCCAAGCTCTTTAAGGGGCTGCTTTCGGTTGACCGCGACCTCCAGGTCTCCCTCAGAAAGCGACCTGAAGCCCTCTGTCAGACGCACCAGGGGCTTGGCTGCGTATTTTCCGCCGAAGAACACCATAGCCGCGGCAAGCAGTGTAAGCAGACCAAAGCCGCCGTAAGTCACCACATCCGAAAGTGCCGCATTGCCGAGTGCAGCGTCATGCTCGCCAATATCGGCCGTCTGGATCGCGTCCTCAACCGCGGTCATTTCACCTTCAAGTTTGGAGAACACGGCCTGGAAGGAAGGAAGGTCGGCTTTCGCGCCAGCGAGGTCCCCCTGCGCGACTTTCTTTACCAAACCCTCCGCCGCCGAGATGTAGTCTTGCAGAGGTTGCTTGACCCCATCGAGGGATTGGCGAACAGCAGGCTCTAGGTCCAGCTTGTCCTGACTAGCGATGGCATCGCGAAACAGCCCGCCATACTCGCCGACTTCTTTGAGCGCGTCCTGAGCCATCGCCTTGTCGTCGCTAGCACCGGCAAAAAGGCCGTGAAAGACGACCCCTCGGAGGGTGTCATGATACATGTCTGCGATGAGCTGATAGCGCATCGACGCCATCATAGTTTCGGACTTGCTTCCGCTGTGTTTGAACCCACTGGCCACGTAAAGGCTTGCGAACGATACCAGTCCGCTAATGGTCAAAAGAGCAACGCAAACGCCGAGAATATAGGTCCGGAATTTACGCCCCCGGACGGCTTCTACAGACCCTGACGAAATGCCCTTCGTCTCTGCTGCGCTCATGACGACCCTCCAAATGTCGCATACTGTGACTGGAGAGTATTAATTCGGGTAAGGTAAATAATCCGACAATTGCCTGTTCAACTTGGTCTTCGGCTGCCGAACCGTTGGTCATCAATCACTTTCCAAAGGGACTGCACGTCCTACGGCTCAAGGCCGAGCGGCGGTTCGATGCCGTCACGCTCACGGGCTACGGTCGCCGTGCGGTTTGTTCGGACGCTGCGGATTTGCCTGTCACCTTCGCGGGCGGCGGCGCGACGATGTCGGTTCCGGGCAGCCGTCCTGGGAAGTTCGGTCTCGAAGCTGGCCTCTCCGCCGCCGTGGAGCTTGCGCACAACGTCCACGCCTTCGCGGCTTACGACTTCACCCTGCGCGGCGAGACCAGAAGCCACGCTGCCAAGGTGGGCCTCAAGGTCAGCTGGGCAGCGATTGAGCATCTGAGGAAGGTGCCCAGCGCTAGCCCACGACCACCCGCCAAGCACTACCCCGCTTGGCAAGTAAGCGCGCGAGGCGTGGCGGCCCTGCACTTGTTTCGACCGGGGGGCGGAAACAATGGGAATGGTGCTGAGTCGCCACGACAAAAAAGGTGAGCCTGACGCTCGAAGTTTACGACCTGTCTCGGACACTAATACGTCCTACGAGCGTCATTTTTACGGATACCACTTAGAGCCGAAGGTAGGTCGCTTTTTGGCGTGTTGTTCGTCTCACGGCGCAGTTGGCGCGACGCCGACCCGCCGACCCGCGATCGACAAGTAACAGCGGGCAGGACGTCATTGGCGGCGACGATCCTGCCCGCCGGAGCTGACTGAACTGCTCTGTTCAGTGCTACGCGGGCCGGGTGAACTCCGGATCATCAGGCTTAGGCTTCGGTACCATCACGCACAGAGGGCGGGTCTCTTGTTCTCTTTATGTTCACGGTGCTATGACTCGCGCCCTTCGTCAGGGGGCCGCCATGTCCATCGCCATCCAAACCTCCAAGGCAAATCGACTGCGCGCCGCCATAGAGGCCGACCCGAGCGCTGATCCGCTGAATGTTGCCGCGTCGCTAGGCCTTGAGAAGGCTGAGGCGAAGGCGGCCTTGAGACGTAAACTGGCGCGCCGGATCAAGACGACAGCGAAGTGACGTGGTCGCCGTTCTCTATCAGGCCCTCGAGGATGACTGGCTCGTCACCCTTCGCTGCGACCGCCGCCGCGAGGCGCTCAAGTCCAAGCCGCCCTGCACGCTGGTGCCGCAGATTCTGCATATACCCAGTCTGATCGCCACCTTCGGTCCAGACCTGCCGGTCGAGGAGCTGTCGAACCGCCTGCGATGCCCCAAATGCGGCTCGAGGCGGGTGACGATCGACGTCGCTCGGTCGGTAGCTCCGAGGCGTCGCCGCGCGATGCTGCCTGCCCGTTCGAGCGAGGTGACGCTCGGCACGTCAGGCGAGCCGTGGATCGTCTTCGAATGCCCGAGATGCGCCCGGAGTGGCGAATACCGCAGGGCTGGGCTGCTGGAGGAGTTCGGCAGCGATATTCGCCTGCCCAGCCTGCTGCTGCCGTTCGCGGCATCAAAGGGGTGCGCATTTGCCCGCGACAGCGTCGCACGGCCGGACCTGACGCGGCCGCCCGAGTGCAAGATTAGGTACGTCGTCACAGGCTAGCGGAAGCTTGCCTCCGCCCAAGCGCGCGGGTTGAATTTGTGTCCAGCGGGGACAACCATTCTTGCGCTTGTTGAAGGCGGCACGGCCGACGCGCTACATTTCGTCTGGCGTTTGGGAGCGTGGACAGTGAAAATAGAAGTCGTTGTAGACGGCGAGGTCGTCAGCACGGAGTTCTTCGTCCAGAACGCGGGCGCGCCAGCGGACATGAATCCCGGCAAATTGGCGGCGCTGAGGACCGCCCTTGCTGAGCGACGGCTCCGTCTGAGCCAAGCAATGCGGGCCAGCTTCAATGTCTTCGATAACGCTGGAAACAAGATCACTCGCCACTGACTTCAGACCACGCCAACGTCAGCGCCTTGGCGATGGAAATCGGGCCGTCGCGCGACTAGGCTAACCGCATGTGCAACCTCTACTCCGTCACCACCAACCGCGAAGCGATCCGCCGCTTGTCGCAGGCAATGAGCGACAGCATCGGCAACATGCCGGAGCTGCCGGGCATCTACCCCGACTATCTAGCCCCGATTGTGCGGCTGGACGCAGCCGGTCAGCGCGAGGTCGTAATGGCCCGCTGGGGTCTGCCTTCGCTAAAGGACGAGCCCATAGAAGCCCAATCGCGGGACGACCAACGTCCGGCACCCGTGGTACGCCGACTGGAAGGGATATCTTGGCGTCGAGCACCGCTGCATCGTGCCGCTGACCCGTTTCTCGGAGCCCTGCAAGCTCGAGGATGGCAGCAGCGGCAACGCGTGGTTCGCCCTTAGCAAAGATGAACCGCTGACGTTCTTCGCCGGGCTATTCACCGAGTGGACCGGCACGCGTCGCAAGGACGAGGGGCCGATGACGCACCTGACTTTCGCCTTCTTCACGACGGAGCCGAACGACGTTGTGGGTGCGGTCCACCCGAAGGCAATGCCGGTGATCCTGACGGCTGACTCAGAGCGAGAGTCATGGCTGACGGCACCGTGGAGCGAGGCCAAGAAGCTCCAACGTCCAATGGCCGACGGCGAACTCGAAATCGTGCATCGCACTGCGCTCAAGTACCTGCCCGGCGTCGACGGCATACCGAGCGGCGACCCGCTGAGGATTACTGGATCGGCACAGGCGTCGTTCCTGTAACTGTCTACCCCGAGGCATCCTGCTTCATCCGCTTGAAACCTGGCGACCTTGACGTCTATTCCAACCCCAGCCGAACGCCCGTATGCTTAGAGGAAAGCATGGGGGGCGGAGTGACAGATTGGATTCCGTGGTTCGCTTTGGCGCTCAATCTGACCGGCTGTTTCGTCATGGCCAAGTTCGGATTGCCCCGCGAGTTCCCATTGCTGGGGCGCGAAGACGGTGATCCCATTCTCGGGCTTGCTGGTCTCGTCATTTTTGGCACGAGTATCGCGATAAGGATCAGCACCATCATTTTTGTGGGAAGATGAATGCTGAGTCAGAGCGTGAGTCATGGCGGCACCGTGGGCGGAGGCAAAGAAGCTGCAACGCCCGACGGCCGATGGCGAGTTTGAGATCGTGCACGGGACAGCGTTGAAGTACCTACCCGGCGTCGACGGCATACCCAGCGGCGATCCGTTGAGAGTGTCGTGCGGTAGTGGGGCTTCGCTGTCCTAGGACCAGCGTCGATCGAGTGGCCAACTTGGCCACTCGATCATTTTCGCCTAGCTTGCTTGGAACTGGATTCCACAATTTTTGGCGCGGT
>JANXSI010000631.1 GCA_025352765.1 Devosia sp.
CGAAAGCGACGGCAAGGGCCGCCACACCACCACCGGGCGCTCGCTGCACGCCATTGCCGGCGGCGGCTGGGTGATCGACACGCCCGGCATCCGCTCGCTGCAGCTCAACGAGGTGTCCGAGGGGCTCGAGACGCTGTTCGCCGAAATCACCGAACTGGCGCCGCTCTGCAAGTTTCGCGATTGCACCCACCGGCACGAGCCCGGTTGCGCCGTGCAGGCGGCGCTCGCTGCCGGGACCCTCGACCCGGAGCGCTTCGAGCGCTGGCGCAAGCTCAACGACGAGAACCGGGGCAATGCCCCCAAGCCCGGCGCGCTGCGGCGCGGCCAGAAGCGCTAGCGCCCATTGCCGAGCCCAAAAAGAAGAAAGGCGCTCAACCCGTCGGGGAGCGCCTTTCTCTTGGGTCGGAGCCGGACGCCAGGGGGGATAGCGCCCGTTGTCCAACCGTTGAGAGATAAATAGGTGCGCCCGATTTCAGTTCAAGACCCCCTCGAGGATCCTGTGGAATGGCGAGCGCCGGTTGTTTATGACAGCGCCGGTGTGGCAAGGGCTCTGTGGTCCTTCAAACGATAGGCATCTGGCAATAATGGGTTCTTTCGCCGCCGCGGCCGTTTCCATCCTGACCAGCCCCGCCATCCTGCTCGGCAATTTCACCTATCTGCTGATGGGCCTGTCGGTGCTGATGCGCGACATCGCCTGGCTGCGGACTTTGGCCATCGCCGGCGGCATTGCCAAGATCGTCTACCGCACCTGGTATGTGTACGACCCGACCAGCATCGTCTGGGAAACGGTGTTCGTGGTGATCAACGTCGGGCAGCTGATCCTGATCTGGTGGGAGAACCGGCCGCCCAACTTCACCCACGAGGAAAACCACTTCGTCGAACTGGTGGCCCCCGGCCTCCCCTCGGCCGTCGCCCGCGCCCTGCTGGCGAGCGGCCAATGGCTGGACGTCCCGGCCGGCACCCGGCTGACGATCGCCGGCGAACGCGTCAATGCGCTGATCTTCATCTCGCAGGGCAAGGTCCGGATCGAAAGTGGCGGGGCGACGGTGGCGACCTGCGGTCCGGGCGACTTTCTGGGCGAGATGACCTACGAGAGCGGCAAGGATGCGACCGCCACAGCCATTGCCGATGGTCCCGTCCGGGTGCTGAGCTTTGAGCGGCTGCGGCTCGAGAAGGTGCAGAAATCGCGCCCGGTGCTGCGCATGGCGCTGCAAGCGAGCTTCAACCGTAACCTGATCGACAAGCTGGTGCGCGCCAACAATGCGCCGATGGCCCGGGCGTCCTAGCGCCTCCGGGTTATTTCGACAGCGCGCCGATCTCGGCATTGGCGCGGCGCAGCCGGTCGCTAAGGCTCTGGCCGACGGCCACCAGGAGCTCCGTGTAAGCGGCGGCGTGCTCGACCCGCATCTCGACCATGCTTTCGGCGTCCATGATCAGCACCTCGACATCGGTCGCCGCGAGGACGTCGGCGGTGCGGGGCGAGCGGCCGAACAGCGCAAGCTCGCCGAAGACATTGCCGGCATCGACGCTGCCCACCCGGTAGCTCTTGCCGTTGGGCAGCGGCACGGTGACATCGACCCGGCCCTTGACCAGGAAGTAGAGCTCGGCCGCCGCCGACCCCTGCGCGATCAGCTTTTCGCCCACCGCGAAACGACGCGGCACCAACTGGCCGGCGAGACGCTCGATCGAGTCCGGGCGCATGCTCGTAAGGACGCCGAAGGCCGCCAGCTCCACGGTCTCGCTATCCGTCGCGGCGCCCGATTCCCTGAGCAGCAGGTCCTCGAAATATTCGAGGGCGAAATCGACATGGCTGAAATGCACATCCTGCTGGAAGCCGTCGGAGACGCGCGGCGAATGGGCGACGATGGCGAAGGTCTTGCCCGCAGCCTCGAGCGCCCGGCGGGCGGTGTTGAGCAGATCAAGCCCGATGGCGTCCATCTGCATGACGCGCGTCAGATCAACGATGAAATGCGCCGCGCTGTCGCGGTCCTCGACGATCCGCCGGGTCACCCGCTCGGTTTCGACGAACGACAATTCGCCCTGCAGTTCGTAGACCGCGATCAGGTGGCCGAGTGTGTCGAGCCGCTGCGCGTCCTCGAGCCGGCGGATGCGCTTGGAGCGGATCTCGTTGCCGCGGAAGGTGCGGCGGAACGGCACCCGGCCACCGCCGCGATCCTCGAACAGATGCAGCTTGAAGTAGCTCGAGACGTCCTCGCAGACTTTGACGCCGCGCACGCTGTTGCCCACCGCATCGAGCCGCGGCGAGAACACGCCAATCCCAAGGTGCCCGGGCAGCACGGCGGTGATGCCGCCGCCGACGCCGCTCTTGGCCGGCAGGCCGATGTTGAACTGCCAGCCGCCCGCATAGTCGTACATGCCGCAACTGCTCATCACCGAGAGCACCGAGCGCACATATTCGGGCTCGAGCGCCCGCTCGTTGGTCATCGGATTGACCCCGCCATTGGCGAGCGTTGCGCCGATCATGGCGAGATCGCGTGTCGTCACCAGCAACGAGCACTGCCGGAAATAGAGATCGAGATGCTCATCGACATTGCCGCTGATCATGCCGGCATTGAGCTCAAGATAGGCGATGGCGCGATTGCGGTTTCCCGTCAGCGCCTCCGAGCGATAGACATCTTCGTCGAGCGCGAGCGGCCGGCCGGTGAACTTGCGGAAAATCTCCTGCACCCGGGCGAAGCGCTCCTCGAGGCCGGAGCCTCGGATCATGGCGGCGGCGGCGATGGCGCCGGCATTGACCATTGGGTTGAACGGCCGGTTGTTGTGCTCGTCGAAGCTGATCGAGTTGAACGCATCGCCCGACGGCTCGACGCCGATCCGCCGCAGCACTTCGACCGAGCCGCGATCCTGCAGCGCGAGGCCATAGGTGATGGCCTTGGAGATCGACTGGATGGTGAAAGTCGCCTCGACGTCGCCGACCTCGTAGACGTAGCCGTCGGTGGTGGCGAAGGCGACGCCGAACTGGTCGGGATCGACGGCGGCCAGTTCGGGAATATAGCTGGCGAGCGTGCCCTCGCGGTTCACGAGGTGCCGCCGGTAGAGGTCGTCGAGGTATTTCCAGACCGGCAGATGGTGCGCCGCAAGGCGCGGCGCGGGGATGTTCACGTTCACCGATGGTCGCCCCAGAATGCCCAAACGTCAGGCACTGTAACCACTCGGCTAAAGGTTGAGCAATCGCCTTCGCTGGGTTAAGGTCGTTAACTGAACGTAAATGCAGGGTCGTAACGCGTTGAAGATCAGATGAAATCGCCCGCAGCTGTTGCGCGGCGGTCTCGGTCGGCGTGCGAAAGCGCGTCACAATTCGTTAAGACTCCCATACCGGGCCCGTTTCGGTATGGTCGGCGTGCGGCAATGGGAATGGGGACCCAGGTGAGCATTTTGACGCGAGATCTGGCGCTTGGCGCGCTGTTTTGCACGGTGCTGTGGCTAGGTGCGCCGGCGGCCCAGGCGGCGACGACCATCACCGAACCCAATGTCGCGCCGCGCGCCGATGCGGCCAGCCTCCCCAAGATCGAAGCCCGCCGTCACACGCTTCTGGCGCAGATGATGGCCGATCCGAGCAATCTCGACATCGCCTTCGAGTATGCGGCGCTCTCCTCGCAGGCCGGCGACCTCGAAGGCGCCATCTCGACGCTCGAGCGCATGCTGATCTACGCGCCGGGCCTGCCGCGGCTCGATCTCGAACTCGGCGTTCTCTATTACCGGCTGGGCGCCTACGAGTCGGCGCAATCCTATTTCGAGGCGGCGCTGGCGGTCCCGGACGTTCCGGCAGAGGTGCAAAGCAAGGTTGCGCCCTACCTCGCCGAGATCAAGAAGCGCGGCAAGACCGACGGCTTCAACGGCTCGATCACCGTCGGGGCGCGCTACCAGAGCAACGCCAACAGCGCCACGTCGAGCTCGACCGTGATGCTCAACGGCATTCCGTTCGTCCTCAGCAATGACGGCAAGGCCCACCCCGACAGCAACGTCTTCGTGTCGGGCAATCTGCGCTACGTCCACGACCTGCAGAGCCAGGGCGACCGCGTCCTCGCCAACCTCACCGCCTACGGGGCGCTCTACAAGGACGACGGCACGCTCAACACCGGCGTGCTCGAGGCAACGATCGGGCCCGAATACAATCTGCAGCGCGTCGGCATCGAGGACGCAACGCTCGCGCTCTAT
Organism: Devosia sp.; assembly: GCA_025352765.1. Classification (GTDB taxonomy): domain Bacteria; phylum Pseudomonadota; class Alphaproteobacteria; order Rhizobiales; family Devosiaceae; genus Devosia_A. The sequence goes on from JANXSI010000631.1 coordinate 4,180, forward strand.
GGTATCGCTACCGGCGTCGTGCTCGACGGCAATCCGTACCTCTTGTCGGGCGGGCTCGGGCTCAATATCGAAAAGGGCCTCGGCCAGCGCGCCCATATCGGGGTGAGGACCGAGTACCGCTACGAATCCTACCAGAACTCGGCCGACCATCCCCTGGCGTCGGACGGCAGCGGCAACCGGGTGCGCTCGACAGCAACGCTGCAAGTTCAGATCAACGACCGGCTGACGGCCTTCACCACGATCTCCGGCGAACGCCGCTGGGCGCAAGTGGGCTACATCAGCCGCTGGGAAGCGGGCGCCAGCATCGGCGCGACCCTCGCCTTCGGCTCACCCTTCAAGCAGCAGGCCGAGCCCTGGTCGGTGACGGCCTTGGCCGGCTACACGCTCCGCCGCTTCGACGCGCCCGATCCGCTGATCAATGCCGCCGAGGCCGAGACCGACCACGAGCTCAACCTCAACGCCACGCTGAATATTCCGCTCGGCACGGACTGGTCGCTTCAGAACAGCCTCGGCTACCGCCGGGTGATCTCGAACTACGACCTCGACAATTCCGAAAACTACTCCGCCTCGATCAGTGCAACCAAAAAGTTCTGAGGGTGCCATGCGTCTGTTGAACATCGCCCTGCTCTCGAGCGCCCTGCTGCTGGCGGGCACGGCCCTGCCGGCGCTGGCCGGGACGGCCGGCGTCACCGCCGCGGTCAACCCCGAGGCGCGCGGCACCCCGCCCGGCGGCGCGGTACGGACCATCGTTCTGGGCGACAACATCCTGACCGACGAAAAGATCGACACCGGCCCGGGCGGCCTGGTCCAGGTGCTGCTCGCCGACGGCACGACCTTCACGGTCGGCCCCAATTCGTCGCTCACCATCGACAAGTTCGTCTATGACCCCAACGCCAACACCGCGCAGGTGACGGCCAGCCTCGCCCGCGGTGTGTTCCGCTTCATCGGCGGCCGGACGTCCAAGACCGAGGGCGGGGTCGAGATCAACACGCCGGTCGGCACCGTGGGCATCCGCGGCGCGGTCGCCGACATCAGCCTCACGCCCAACGGGCAGGAACTCAAGGCACAGATCGACCTGCTGTTCGGCAAGGAAGTGACGCTGACCGGCCCGGGGGGCCTGCTCGAGCGCATCTACAAGGCCGGCTATTCGATCATCATCGGGCAGGACGGCCGGCCGAAGCTGGTCAAGACCCCGCCGGGCGCGGCCGGCGGCATCCAGCAGGCGCTGGCCGGCAAACCCGGCACCCATGGCGGCACCGGCAACCCGCCGACCGACGACCAGGTCGGCAACAGCGGCGTGCCCGGCGACAATTCCGACAAGACGCCGCACGACAACGCGCCCCCCGATTTCACCCCGCCCGACCTCGATGCGATCCTGCTGGCGACAATCGATTTCTTCGACTCGCACGACAACGCCAAGGACATTCTGGGCACCGACAACCCCGGCGGGTTCGGGGCGGGGTATGTAACGATCTCCTCCGACGGGCCCAGCGGCACACTGGCCGTTGGGAACAGCGATCCTGCCGATGTGCTGATCGGCTTCGGGCCGAACTCTGCGCGACTGACGGGGACCATTCCGTACTCGGAGAGTGAACTGCCCTTCGAGATCGCCCTCGGCTTCGACGACCCGCAGACCGCGTCGGTGACCGTCGACGGATATCCGCAGGACGCACTTACCGTAGCCAACGCGGTGCACCCCCAGGTGAGCAGCCTCGTCTGCGAGGCCTGCGACTTCATCAAATGGGGCACCTGGGACTCGACTTTCGAGAGCGGGGACTACAGCGCCTCAGCCGTCGGCACCTACATCACTGGCGATATAACGACCGAGGCGCAGTACAGGACGCGGAGCGGCAGCGCGACTTATTACGGTACTGCACAGGGATACGCGTCGGATGCAGACAATGGTGGCGACTTGCACCCAGCCGCCGGCGATCTGAACTTGAGCTGGAATTTTGACCATCGAAGCGGTTCGATTACGATCTCAGGGTTTGATAAGCACGATAATTTCGACGGCTTTGACCTCACAGCGCCTTTGAGTGCAGCAAGCGGTTCGCCCGGCTTTTCGGGGCTTGCGCCAATTGGCGGCGACTACGACGACGACGAGGATCCGGACAACGGCAGCTTCGCGGTCGACGGGGCTTTCGTGAACCACGGGTCGACTTTCGCGGCTGGGGTCGTTGGGAATTTTTCGGTCGGTCTGGACAATGGAGAGTATTCGGCGACCGGCATCTTTGGTGGATCCGACACGCCACCGCCCAACACGCACTGATAGCCGATGCTCTACCGCCCAGCGTCGCGCCCGCCGCGCTCCCGCTCAGCGCGGCGCAAATCGCTGCTGGTCTGGCTGATCGGGCTCGTGACGCTCGGGGCGTTCGTCGCCCTCAATGTGCTTGGACTGCTACCGATCGACCGGCTGACGCCATTGGTGTTTGACGCCTATCAGCGCCTCCAGCCGCGTGTCGAATCGGGCGCCCCGCTCACGATCGTCGACATCGACGAAGCCTCGATTGCCGAGCTTGGGCAATGGCCGTGGTCGCGCGCGGTGCTGGGAAAGATCGTCGACCGGCTGGGGGAGCTCGGCGCCGCGACCATCGCCTTCGACGTGGTGTTTTCCGAGCCCGACCGTACCTCGCTCGCCGAAGCGGCCAGGAGCCTGCAGCAGGCCGGCGCGACCGTTGTACTGCCGCCCGGCGAGGCGCTCGACAATGACGCGCTGTTTGCCGCCGCCATCTCGCGCAACAGCATTGTCGCCGGGATCGTCGCCTCCAACGACACCACCGGCGCCCTGCCCGCGCCCAAGGCCGGCTTTGCCTTTGGCGGCACCGACCCCAAGCGCTATCTGCCCGACTTCAAGGGCGGCGTCAGCAACCTCAAGATCCTGACCGATGCGGCGCAGGGCCTCGGGGTCTTCTCGTTTCCGCCCAGCAGCGACGGCATCGTGCGAATCATCCCGCTGGTCGCCGCGTCCGGCGGAAATCTCTATCCGGCGCTCAGCATCGAGGCGCTGCGGCTGGCGCAGGGGGCGCAATCGGTGCTGGTGCGCTCGACCGACGCGAGCGGCGAGACCGCGGCGGGCACGCCGGCCATGAGCACGCTCCGGGTCGGCGCGATCGACATTCCAACCGGGCCGCGCGGCGAGCTCTGGGTGTATTTTTCCGGCCTCAAGTCGATGCCGACGATCCCCGCCGCGGCCCTGCTCGACCCCAAGCGCAGCGCGAGCGTCGCCGACCAGATTGCTGGCCATATCATCTTGGTCGGGACCAGTGCCGTGGGCCTTCGCGATCTCGTCGCGACGCCGACCGACGCCAGCATGCCGGGCGTTCGGGTGCATGCCGAAATCATCGACCAGATCCTTGGCGGCACGTACCTCTCGCGGCCAGACTGGGCAGTCGGGGCGGAAACGCTGGCGGCGCTGCTCCTCGGCCTCGTCCTCGTCTTCATCGCGCAGCGCGGCGGGGCGACGCTGAGCGCCATCACCGCCATGGCGCTGATCGCCATTGCCGTCGGCGGCTCATGGGCCGGGTTCCACGAAGCGCGGCTGCTGCTCGATCCGATCCTGCCCGCGAGCGCCGTGCTCGCGGTGTTCGCCGTGACCATGCCGCTGTTGCTGCTGCTCACCGATCGGGAGAAGCAGTTCGTCCGTGGCGCCTTCGGCCGCTACCTTTCGCCGACGCTGGTCGAGCGCCTGGCCGACCACCCGGGCGCGCTGAAGCTCGGTGGTGAGATGCGGGACCTGACGATCCTGTTTTCCGATATTCGCGGTTTCACCTCGCTGTCTGAGAACCTCGCGCCGGACGAGCTGACCGGAC
>JANXSI010000644.1 GCA_025352765.1 Devosia sp.
CCCGCGACCGGCTCGCGCGCTGGCAGAAGCAGATGCCGCGGCACGAGGACTTCCCCGATTTCCTCGCCGGCCTGCCGCATGTCCAGACGCAGCTGCACTATCCGGTGCTCGACGGCCTTGGGCTCCTCAACCGGCAGGTGGCGCGCGCCGAGTCGATGCGCAACCCGAAGCTGCACGCCTTCGCGGCGAGAGCCTATGACGGGCTGGTTGCGACCTACCGCGACGCCGCCGCGCAGGCGCTGACCCATGCCGACTTCCTCCAGCAGGTTCGTGACACCAGCGGCGCCGCACCCCGACCGGGCCCGGCATAGTCCGCCCGACCGCATCACGCTGGCGGCCCGCAGCCGCTGGCCGTGAGCGTCGCATTCAGACCATCATCGAACTGTCACGGCTCGGTCACCGCACTGCAAGTGAACCGTCAAACAGCGCGACTAGGAGTCCTCCGGCTCGGCCCATCGCCGACATCCCCTTCCCGGAGAGTCTCTCAAGATGAAACGCAATCTGCTGCTCACTGCGGCACTGGCATCGGCCCTTGCCGGGCTCGCCAGCGCGCCTGCTTCTGCTGCGACTAAGTTCGACTTCTGGTACGGCCTGTCGGGCGACCTGAGCGAACGCGTGCAGGACGTCTGCAAGCGCTTCAACGCCAGCCAGACCGACTACGAGATCGTCTGCACCAGCCAGAACGACTACGACACCAACCTGCAGAACACCATTGCGGCGTTCCGCGCCAACAAGCAGCCGACGATCACCCAGATCTTCGACGCGGGCACGCTCGACCTCATGCTGTCCGGCGCCTACATGCCGATCGGCCAGCTGATGAGCGAGAACGGCTACAAGATCGACTGGGACAACTATCTCAAGGGCATCCGCAGCTACTACTCGACCTCCAAGGGCGAACTGCTCTCGATGCCGTTCAACAGCTCGACCGCGATGATCTATTACAACACGGACGCGCTCGCCAAGATCGGCTTCACCGGCGTCCCGCAAACCTGGGAAGAGGTCGAGGACGTCGCCCGCCGCGAAAAGGCCGCCGGCTATGATTGCCCGGTCGCGTTCGACCCCACCGGTGTGTGGCAGTGGTTCGAGCAGTTCTCCGCCATTCACAACCAGCCCATCGCTTCCAAGGGCAATGGCTTTGGCGGTCTCGATGCCGAGTACGTCTTCAACAAGACCAAGTTCGTCGACCAGCTGACCTGGTACAAGAAGATGTTCGACGAGGGCCTGTTCGTCCACAAGTCCAAGGCCGCCGGCGAGACCCCGAACGACGCCTTCATCAACGGCCACTGCCAGATCACCTCGAGCTCGGTCGCCGACCACGGCACCTTCACCAAGCAGGCCAAGCCCGAAGTCCACTGGACGATGGCGATGCTCCCCGTCTGGGCCGGCACCGACCGCAAGAACTCCTTTGTGGGTGGTGCGTCGCTGTGGACCCTCAAGGGCAAGTCGGCCGAAGAGTACAAAGGCGCCGCGGCGTTCTTCAACTTCCTCGCCACGCCGGAATCGGCCGAGTTCTGGTCGACCGTGACCGGCTACGTGCCGGTGACCATGACCGGCTTTGAAGCCATGAAGGCCAAGGGCTTCTACGACGCTGCTCCGTACAAGGGGCGTGAACTGGCCATCGCCAGCCTGACCTACGGCGAAGCGACCGAGAACACCCACGGCATCCGCCTTGGCAACTACGTCACCATGCGCAAGGAAATCGGCGATGCGATCTCCCAGGTGATGTTCAACAACGTGCCGGTGCAGCAGGCCCTCGACACCGCCGTCGAGCATGGCAACGCGCTGCTGCGCAAGTTCGAAAAGACTTACGCGGGCGTCCAGCTCCCCTGATCCGATCCCGACCCCGGGTGGTTCGTCTCGCCCGGGGTTCCCTTTCTTTCCTGACCGGAAGCTTGGTTGATGGAACGCCGCGCCTACTATCGCAACAAGACGTTGCCCTGGCTGCTGATCGCGCCCCAGCTGCTCCTGGTCTTTGTCTTCTTCTACTGGCCGACCGCACAGGCCCTCTACTGGGCTGTGACCCTCGAGCAGCCCTGGGGCGGCGGCAACGCCTTCGTCGGTTTCGACAACTTCCTGCTGCTGTTCGCCGACAGCCGCTACTGGGCGACCGTTGCGCGCTCCGGCATCTACGCGGTGCTGGCCACCGGCCTGTCGATGGCCGGCGCGCTGACCCTCGCGCTGTTTGCCGATCGCCAGCTCAAGGGCACCCGCCTGTTCCAGTCGGTGTACATCTGGCCCTATGCCATCGCCGCGCCGGCCGCCGGTGTCGCCTTCCGCTTCATGTTTTCGCCGCAGGCCGGTCTGGTCGGCATGATCAACCAGGTCTGGCCGGGCATCTGGGACCCCTCGATCATCGGCTGGCAGGCCCTGCTGATGGTCATCGTCTGTCATGCCTGGCTCGGCATCGGCTACAACTTCGTCTTCTTCCTTGCCGCCCTGCAGATGATCCCGCGCACCATCTCTGAGGCCGGCGCGATGGATGGCGCCCGGCCGCTGCAGCGCATGCTCGACCTGCAGCTGCCGCTGATCGCGCCGACGACCTTCTTCCTGCTCATCATCAACCTCATTTCGAGCTTCACAGATAGCTTCGGCCTCATCGACACCATGACCGAGGGCGGGCCGGTCGGGGCCACCGAACTGATGGTCTACAAGATCTATTTCGACGGCTTCAAAGGCCTCGACTACTCGGGCGCCGCGGCCCAGTCGATCGTGCTCATGGTGCTCGTCATTGCCCTCACCTTCATCCAGTTCAAATGGGTCGAGCGGCGGATCCACTACACATGAGGATCATCCGTCGCAACGCCCCGGGTAAGGACCATCCATGATCGAACGTTCCCCCGTCTTCGACGCCGTCAGCTATCTGCTCATGGCCATCGGCCTGCTGCTGGTGCTGCTGCCGTTCTGGGTTGTGTTCATCGGCGCAACGCTCAACCTGCAGGAGGTCGGGCAGGTGCCGCTGCAGCTCTGGCCGTCGGGCCATCTGCTCGAGAACCTGCAGGCGGCTTGGACGCGCGCCGAACTCGGCCCCAAGCTCGTCAACTCGCTGATCGTGTCGATCGGCGTGACCGTGGGCAAGATCGTCATCGCCTCGCTGTCGGCGTTCTCGATCGTGTTCTTCCACTATCGCGCCCGCATGTTCTTTTTCTGGATGATCTTCATCACCCTGATGCTGCCGCTCGAAGTGCGCATCGTGCCGACCTACGCCATCGCCGCCAACGCGCTGGCGCCGTTGCAGTCGATCCTCGACGTCACCGGCCTCACCGGTCTCGTGCAGCAACTGAGCGGCGTGCAGCTGGCCCTCAACTGGAACCTCCTCAACACCTACGAGGGCATGATCCTGCCGCTGATCGCCACCGCGACCGGAACGTTCCTCTACCGGCAGTTCTTCATGACCGTCCCGGATGAGCTGGTCGAAGCCAGCAAGATGGATGGATCGGGGCCAATGCAGTTCTTTGTCGA
>JANXSI010000659.1 GCA_025352765.1 Devosia sp.
ACGAAGTGGTGTCGACCGCGATCCTGCTGCTCAATGCCGGTCACGAGGCGACGGTTCACACCACCGGCAATGCCGTCAAAACCATCCTCGAGAGCGGCCTCGATCCCGCGACGCTGTTTTCGAGCGAAGCGCAGACCGAGTCGACGGTCGAAGAATGCCTGCGCTACGACGCACCGCTCCACATGTTCACCCGCTATGCGCTGAGCGACGTCACGCTCGACCGCGAAGTGAGCCTCAAGAAGGGCGACACCATCGGTCTGATGCTCGGCGCGGCCAACCGGGACCCGCTGCGCTTCAAACATGCCGATCGCTTCGACCCGTTCCGCGACGACGGCCAGAATGTCAGTTTCGGCGCCGGCATCCACTTCTGCATCGGCGCGCCGCTGGCCCGGATCGAACTGCAGGTGGCCCTGTCGACGCTGTTCAGGCGGCTGCCCGACCTGAAGCTGGACGGCGAGCCGCGGTACAACGACGTCTACCATTTCCACGGTCTCGAGCGGCTCAACGTTACCTGGTAAGTGTCGAACACGACCGCGATTCACGATGTTGAAGATATTTGGTGCGCCGGGCGGCCCGTTACTGTTAGGTTAACAGAACGCTAACGAGCATCGGTGCAAGATGCGTCGCTTTTCTGGCCTGCTTGCTGCGCTTTTCACTCTCGCTCTACATTTGCCGGCCGCCGCGAGCGAGCCAGCCGGTAATGCTGTCGCCGTAATCCAGGACGCCAATGGCGAACTCGACGGCGCGCAGACCAAGATCTTCACCGGCGACGGCGTCTTCATGGGCCAGCGCATCGTCACCGGCGCTGTCGGCCAGGTCCAGGTCATCTTCGCCGACAACACCCATTTGGTGATCGGACCGCGTTCAAGCCTCGTCATCGCGACCTATCTGATGCGCAACGACGGCACCGCCAACAAGATCGTCGTTAACGCCCTTTCGGGCTCATTCAGGTTCCTGACGGGAAAAAGTGCCAAGAAGGCCTATGAAATCGACACCCCGACCGGCACTCTCGGGGTGCGCGGCACGGCATTCGACTTCTACATCGACCCGGCGGGCAGCGAGACGCATGTGATGCTCTATCACGGCGGCGTCGACATGTGCGGCACGAACGGCTCGTGCGTGCCTCTCGACAACGCCTGCGGCGTCGGCCTGATCCCGAGCAAGCGAGCCGCCGCGGTCCTGCGCGACAACGACAAGCGCAAGCCGCCGATCCTGGGCTCGTTCAAATATCTGAACTCGCAGCGCCCCCTGCGCGAGGACTTCCGGCTTCCTGAAGCATCGTCCTGCAGGCAGAAGACGCTGTCCGCCGAGGTGGTTCCTCCGAGCTCCAAGGTCACGCCGCCCCCACCACCGCCTCCGCCTCCGCCGCCTCCGCCTCCGCCGCCCCCACCACCGCCTCCACCACCACCACCGCCTCCACCACCACCACCACCACCGCCTCCACCACCACCGCCACCACCGCCGCCACCACCGCCGCCTCCACCTCCGCCGCCTCCACCGTCGGACGACCACCACGATCACGACGATGATCACCATGATCACCATGATCACCCGGGGGGTGATGGCGGTGAACACCACGGCGGCGAAGGGAGAAAGGGCGGCCAGGGCCGGCATTGATGCTCGGAGCGGCGAGCTCGAGACGCCGTCTGGAACAAGACCGCGTAACTTTCTACACGTCAGCGATTGCTGGAGGTGTACAGTATGTTTCGCATGTTGTTTGCCGTTTCTATTGTTCTCGTGCCGACCCTGGCTCTGGGTCAGCAAACACCCGCGACCGACGCACCGACCGTCAGGTGCCTGCTGGCTGGAAAGACGTTCTCGCCCGGCGCGACGATCGGCGGCGCGGGCGGCGTCATGGCCTGTAGCGCCGATGGCGCCTGGGTCGCCTCGGACATTCCGGCATCGGGATGCTTCTTCGCCGACAATTTCTATTCGGTCGGGGCGACGTCCGGAGTGAGCAACACCAAGGCGCTCGTCGAGACCTGTACCGCGGACGGCTCGTGGTCGACGACGCCGGTCAAGGACGCCCCCTAGAGCCCAGCGAGCGCGGCCGGGATAAGATCCGGCAGGTCCTCGGAAATGAGCCCCGGCCGGCCGAATTGGTTGGCGGCCTCGGCGTGGATCCAGACCGCGGCGCAGGCCGCCTCGAACCCGGCCGTGCCCTGGGCCAGAAAGCCGCCCGCGATCCCCGCCAGAACGTCGCCTGACCCAGCGGTGCCGAGGCTGGCCGGCGCGTTGGTGTTGATTGCGGCGCGCCCGTCGGCAGCGGCGATGACGGTGTCCGAGCCCTTGAGGATGACTGTGGCGCCTGAGCGCGCAGCGGCACTTCGAGTACGCTCGAGTTTCGAGCCGTCGACCGTCCCGAACAACCGCTCGAACTCCCCCTCGTGCGGGGTCATCACCACCGGACGATCGGGCCGCGCCTTGATGGCCCCGAAGAGCACCTCGGGCATGTCCTTGAAGACGCTGAGGGCATCGGCATCGAGCACGGCCGCTGGCGCGAGTTCGAGGACAGCGAGCACATGGTCGCGCGTCGCGTCGCTGACGCCGGCCGCCGGACCGATGACGACGGCGTTGACCTTGCCGCCGACCAGGTCACGAAATTCGGCGAGCGTCGCGAAGGGTTTCAGCATCACGGCGGTCACATGCGCCGCATGAACCAGCAGCGCCTCCTCGGCGCCGATCAGCGTCACGGCCCCGGCGCCCGCCCGCAGCGCTGACGTTGCGGTGAGGCGCGCCGCGCCGGTTTGCAGTGCAGCGCCGGACACGACCACGCAATACCCGCGCGAGTATTTGTGCGCCGCTGCCCCGGGCACCGGAATGCTCCAGAGGTGCGGCCCGTTCTCCCAGACACGCGCCCCGATCGGTGGCAGGACACTGGCCGGAATGCCGATGTCGGCGACGACCAGTTCGCCGCAGAGGTCGCGGCCCGGCATCAACACATGGCCCGGCTTCTTGCGGAAGAACGGGACGGTGAGGTCGGCCTTGATGGCCATGCCGCGAATGGCACCGCTCGCTCCGTCGACGCCGCTCGGCACATCGATGGCAACGATCGGCACGCCGGCGCCATTGGCTGCATCGATCAGCTTTGCCATGTCGCCGGTCACGTCGCGGTCGAGCCCGGCCCCGAGCAGCGCGTCGACGATAAGCCCGGTTGTCCTTAACTCGGCAGGCCCGGTCTCCCCCCAGCGGCCGGCATTGACCGCCGCGTCACCTTTTAGCCGGTCGCGCGCGCCAACCAGCGCCACGCGCACGGGCCAGCCGGCCTCCCGCAATTGCCGCGCCACCACGAAGCCGTCGCCTCCATTGTTCCCTGGACCGCACAGCACCAGCACCTCGCGCTTGCCGAAGCGGCGGAGGATCTGCGCCGTGGCCGCCCTGCCCGCCGCCTCCATCAGCGTCAGCGACGGCGTTCCGGAGCGCTCCGTCAGCTGATCGGCCTGCGCCATTTCAGCGGGAGTGAGGAGCACGTGGCGGTCGGCGGCTGTCATAGGGGCTGGTCCTGGTGCCCGGCGAGGATGCGTCGGGACGAGATACTACGCAATGAACTCCAACCGGTTGCCGACCGGATCGGACGTATAGAACCGGCGCCGCCCAGCAATGGCGTCGTCCCAGTCGACGGCGCATCCGGCTGCCTCGAGCACAGCGGCAATGGCGTCGAGATCGTCGGTCGCAAACGCCGGATGGGCCTTGCGCGCAGACCGGAAGTCCGGATCGACACCGAGGTGCACCTGCGCGTCGCCCGCCGCCAGCCACAGACCGCCGCGCGCCTGAAGGCTGGCCGGCTTGGCGATCTCGGACCACCCGAGCACGCCACAATAGAAAGCCCGACAGCTAGCTTCACTGCCGGACGGAATGGCAAGCTGAACGTGATCGATCCGCATGCCGAACTCCTGTTGCTGAAACGAAAAGGCCGCCCGGAGGCGGCCTTCTGACTGTTCTGCGACCCAACCAACTCAGTGGTCGTGGCCTTCATGATCGTCGTGGTCGTGATGGTGCTCGTCCGGAACGTCGTCGCCTTCGTCCTGGATGATCTTGCCGAGCTCTTCGCGGCTCATCGGCTTGTCGGTCTGCGCGGCGAGGCTGGCGACATAGTCGACCACCTTGTTTTCGAAGACCGGCGCACGCAGCCCGGCGAGCGCCTGGGCGTTCTGGCGATAATAGTCGTAGACCTGCTGTTCCTGGCCGGGGAAGCGGCGCACTTCGGCGATCAGCGCCTGCTGGTGCTCTTCCTCGGTCACTTCGATCTTGTTGATGTTGCCGATCTCGGCAACCACCAGCCCGAGCCGCACGCGGCGCTCGGCAATCTTGCGGTACTGCTCGGTGGCCTCGGCTTCGGTCGTGCCTTCGTCCTCGAAGGACTTGCCGTGCTGTTCGACCTCGTGCTTGACGCGCTGCCAGATGGTGTCGAATTCGGCATCGATCAGCTGCTCGGGAACGGCGAACTTGTGCGTCTCGTCGAGCGCATCAAGGATCTGGCGCTTGACGGCCTGACGGCTCATCGAGGCGAGCGCGGCGGTCATCTGCTCACGCACCGCCGTGCGGAGCGCGGCGACATCCTCGACGCCAAGCTTCTTGGCGAACTCGTCGTTGAGCTCGCCAGCCTGCGGCGCATCGACATGCAGCACGGTTACGTCGAACTGGGCGGTCTTGCCCTGCAGTTCGGCACGGTTGTAGTCGGCGGGGAACGTCACCTCTATGGTGCGGGTCTCGCCCTTCTTCATTCCGACCAGCTGCTCTTCGAAGCCGGGGATGAAATCGCCCGCGCCCACCACGAGGTGCGCATGGTCGGAGCTGCCACCGGCAAACGGCTTGCCGTCGATCTTGCCTTCGAAGGTGAGGCCCAGATTGTCGCCGGTCTCGACCACGCCCTCATCGGACTTGGGCTCATAGCCGCGGTTCTGGCGGAACACGCGCTCGACTTCCTTGTCGACATCGGCTTCGGTGACCTCGACCACGGGGCGATCGAGCTTGAGGCTCGAAAAATCCATCAGCTCAACGGCCGGCAGCACTTCGTAGCTGACGTCGAAGGCGAGATCGGCCTCGCCATCGAGCACCTTGTTGAGGACGGTCTGGTCGTCCGGGAGGTCGACCTTGGGCTGCGCGGCGGCGCGCTCGGAGCGGCTGGTCAGCGTCTCGGACACATGCGTGTTGATCGCATCCTGCATCACTTCGGCCATGGCCGACTTGCCATAGACCTTGCGGAGATACGTGGCGGGCACCTTGCCGGGGCGGAAACCCTTGATGTTGGCCTGGCCCTTGAGCTCGTCGAGCCGGGCGTCGAGGCGGCTGGAAAGGTCAGCCTTGGGAATGACCAGGCTCAGCTTGCGCTTCAGGCCTTCATTGATGGTTTCGGTGACCTGCATTCAAGGATTCCGTTTCTTGTCGTTTGGCCAGGACGGCGATGCCGGCGGAGTTGGTGCGGGTGAGAGGATTTGAACCTCCACGCCTTTTGGGCGCTGGAACCTAAATCCAGTGCGTCTACCAGTTCCGCCACACCCGCAACGCCCCTCAGGCCGGGCTGCGGTGCAGATATAGGAAGAGTTGTTGGCAGTCAAAGAGTTTGGCCATCGGCATCGGCGTGCTTTGGATTCCAGAGCCGAGCACGAAACCGACTGAAGCGCGTGCCTCTCACCGCCCTCTCAATGGTGTCGATGGCGGCGCGCGCATCGACGACGAG
>JANXSI010000711.1 GCA_025352765.1 Devosia sp.
ATTCTTCAACAGTACAAAAGGTTTTGGGTTCATCACGCCTGACGACGGCGGAGGCAAAGACGCCTTCGTACATATCAGCGCGGTTGAGCGCTCGGGCCTCGGCGGCCTCAACGAAAACGACAAGGTCTCCTACGATCTGGAAACGGGTCGCGACGGGAAGCAGTCGGCCGTCAACCTCAAGCTAATAAAGTAAACGGATCCACGTTACCGACAAGGTGCTCCTGCCCAAGCGTAATCGTAGCCCGATTGAGGGGAGCCGTTCTGCGAGGGGCGGCTCCTAGTGCATTGAACGTGACGGCTGAGTCCGAATGTGGTTTCCCGTGGGCGGCTTTGCGTGCGAGCCTTTGCGATGCGCACTGGGATTGTCGTCGAAGTCACCGCCGCTGATCGCGATCGCCTCGACGCCATTGTGGCGGACCGCAACAGCCCGCAGAAGCATGTCTGGCGTGCCAGGATCGTGCTGGCCACGGCTGATGGGCTCGGCACGATGGCGATCAGGGACGCTACATCGAAGAGCAAGACGGCTGTCTGGCGGTGGCAGGAGCGGTTTGCCCAGAGGGCGTCGAAGGGCTGCTCCGCGACAAGACCCGGCCCTCGTGCAGATGATCCTGGCCGAGGCCGTCCGGGGGAGGACCCATATTCACGAATAGCTCTCCAACTTTTCAGCCGTGCCTGCAAGGGTGAAGAACCAGTACTCATTCAGGCACCCGGCGCGAGGATGGCCCGTCTACCGATGGCTTCAGATCGCAAGTGGCAGTTCAAGACGAAGTTTCGCGCCAACGCTTATGGCTGGCGCGGGTCGAATCTCGCGATCGCTCGGCTCAAGGAGGCCGCCTCCGAGATCAAAACCGTAGCAAAATCCGACCCCATCGCGGCAGGCGACGGCGTCGTGTCGTTGGTGGAGCGCATCTGGCCGGCGTTCCAGGGCATTGATACCTCCTCAGGTGCCCTTGGCGCGGCGGTGTTTCGAACCATCATCGAGTTGATCCCGATCCTGACCATGGCGCCGGCGGACCACGCGACAAGAAGCAAGTGGCTGGAGAGACTGTTCGAGGCGGTGCAAGACGACGGCGTCGAATATCTGGCGCCGCTCGAAGATCGCTGGGGTGAGATCGCCCAATACCCTGTCCTGATCGAGCAATATGCCGACCGAATGATCGAAATGGTGCGGCGCGCCTGGGCCGACCACCAAACCTTCCAGCACGTCATCGGAACATCCATCTGCTTGTCGTGCCTGCTGGAGAGCGGCCGTTACGACGAACTTCAAGAACTGCTGGCCACGCGGCGGATGAAGTTTTGGTCCTGGCACAGGTTCGGCGCCGAGGCCCTGGTTCGACAAGGGTTGTGGGAAGCCGCGATCGTATACGCCGAAGCCGCCCGTAGCGTCACGAACCCCGGCTTCTCCGAAACGTCGATCGACCGGTTTTGTGAGACGCTATTGGTCGACCACGGTCGCTCGGATGAGGCCTATCGACGGTATGGCCTGCGTGCGGCCGGCGGCACAACGAACCTCTCGGTCTACCGCTCTCTCGTCCGCACCTATCCGGACCGGGACGGCCGCCGGATGCTGCTGGATCTGATCGAAACCCGCGGCGACAAGGGCAAATGGTTTGCCGCCGCAAAAGATTCCGGGTTTCTCGATATCGCTGTCGAGTGTGCCGCCACGTACGGCGCGGACCCGTCCACCCTAGTGCGGGCGGCTCGGGATTTCTGCGGCAAGGAGCCAAAATTCGCCGCCACAGTGGCGTTGCTGGCTCTTTCGAGCCTGCTCGCTGGTGGGGGCTATGACCCGAAGGTGTCGGAAGTCGACGACGCCGTGAAGCATCTTCTTGCCGCCTCGCGTCAGATCGGATCGTTCGAATGGGCGTTGCAAGAACTCGGCGAGCTGGAGGAGCGGCGCTGCGCGCCCGGCCGGGAGCCCTTTCAGCATGCCATTCAGGCCGCGCTGTCGCGATGGCATCCACGCGGGCCCAGCGTTTAGCAACCATGGGCGACCCAGCTTCAGGCTGACAGCTTCTGGCGCGCTCGCAATGGACTCAACGCTTTGTGAGATCAGCACAGCTTTGCTGACCCGAGGTGGCAGCAGCGTTCGTGGCGCTTGCCACCCCAAGGCTCACTTGCGACCCGGACTTGTTCACTCTATGTTCCACAGGGTCGGCGTCCGCGCCAAGTTCCCTGAGGGAGAGCTGTATGGCGGATCAGATCGTCATCACCGAGAAGACCAGCCAGGCGAAAGACGTTCGCGCCGCTGTGGGGTCTCGCTACGGGGACATTCTCCCGGCTGAGGGACATCTGCTGGATCTTCTCGAACCCGAGGATGTCGTGCCGGCCTGGAAGCGCTGGTCGCCGATCCTGCTTCGACCCGAAGGGCTTTATGGCACCCGCCCTGCCGGTGGCGGCAACAAAGCCGCGAAGCTCAAAGCCATCCGGGATGCGCTGCGCACCGCAAAGCGAGTCTGGCTTGCCACCGACTGCGATCGTGAGGGGCAGCTCATCGGTCAGGAAATTCTCGAGCATTACAATTACCGCGGCCAGGTCATGCGGGTGCTGTTCACAGCGCAGGATTCTCAGACGATCCGCGACGCGTTTGGCCGGGCCAAGCCAAACGCCGAATACGCTTCTCTTTACGCAGCCGCCGTTGCGCGCCGACAAGCCGACCAGATTTACAACCTGTCGCTGACGCGAACCGCGACCGTCATTCTTGGTCAGGGTGCGCGGGGCGTTATTGGGGTGGGCCGGGTCAAGACGCCAACTTTGGCGATCGTCTGCAATCGCGAGCTCGAAATCCGGAACTTTGTGCCGCAGGCGTTTTTTGAGGTTGTCGCCACCGCGAAGGTAGTTGGCGGCCACTTCCAGATTCGTCACGCGCCAAAGGAGCGAATTGTACGGCGTGAAGTTGCCGAGGAGGTTGTCGCAGCGGCTCAGGGCTTCGAGGGCGCGCTTGGCGTGCGCGTCGAAGACAAGCAGCAAGGGCCGCCCAAGCTCCACGATCTGCCCTCGCTCCAGAAACTGTGCAGCTCGCGCTTTGGCTGGCCGGCCAGCAAAACATTGGAAGTCGCGCAGGAACTATATGATGGCCAGGGCAAGAAGATCATCACCTATCCTCGCGCCGAGGTGCGGTACCTTCCGGAGAGCTTGATCTCGGACGTCCCCAGGATCGTGGCGGGCTTGCAGGCCGGCAAGTCGTTCAGCGCGATCCCTGTTCCCGATCCCCCGATCATTCGAAAGGGCGCCAGCGGCAGCTTCCATGACAAGGGACTTGAAGGTGCCAGCCATCACGCGGTCATTCCCAACGTCAATGCGATCGACGGCCTGCGAGAGGTCTGGCCACGTCTTTCGATCGATGAGAAGAAGCTGTTTGACGTGATCGCGAGGGCTTATCTCGCCGCCGTAATGCCAGACTTCCGTTACCGTCAGACGACCGCAACGCTCGACGTCCGGGGCTTCCCGTTTCGCGCTGCCGGTCGCCAGCCGATTGATCTTGGCTGGCGAGCAGCGTTCCCGGAGTGGCAGCCCGCGGAGGAAAAAGGCGATGAAGTGCAGTTGCTGCCAGCATTGCGCAACGGCGAGACAGCGAAGCTGGAAAACCCCACGATTGAGGACAAGGAGACGCGGCCCCCGCCGCGATACAATGAGGGCACATTGATCGAAGCGATGCAGAATGCCTGGCGGTTCGTCGACGATGACGTGCTGCGAGAGCGGTTGAAAGAGGCCAAAGGCATCGGCACTCCGGCCACCCGCGGCGAGATTATCGGCGGACTCAAAAGACAGGCTTTCCTCATTGCCCAGGGAAAGACCATCGTTCCCACCGAGACTGGGCTCGCGCTATTCGCTGCGCTCAAGCAGGCTGATCCATCGCTGGTCGACCCCGGGTTGACCGCACAACTCGAATGCCTTCTCGACGAGGTCGTGATCGGCAAGCAGGAAATGATCGGCGCGATCGATGCGGTGTGCGACGTCGCGCAACGAATTATCGGCAAACTGCAGGAACGCGCCGTCGCTGGAGGACCACCCTTGCTGGTCGCCGCCACGGCAGAAGGCTCGAAATCACGCCCGCCGACCCAAGCAATGAAACGCTTTGCGGACAGCATCGCCCGGGAGAACGGCGTCAAACCACCACCAGGCTATGCGACATCGGGGTCAATCTGCCGCGCGTTCCTTGACCGGCATGCACCGAAGAATGCTGGCCCTGAGGTACCGGGCACGTCTCGAACCAGGCCGGCGCGTCCGGCGCAGATGCTTTCGGCTGACAAGCACGCACGGGAGAACGGTATTTCAGGCCCCGGCGAGACCAGGGCCAGTTCGTCCGCCGCGGCGACGCGGATCGACTCCGATCAGGTCAGGAAGCATGGCAAGAGCCGCCGTAAGGCTGTCAACGCGCTGACCAAAGCAGTTGCTCCCAAAACCACGGCTCCAAGAAATAGACCTCGGAAGCTCGCGGCGAACGTCGCCGGAAAGATGAACTCATCAACGCCCGGTGGGGAGAATTCAGGAACTGATATCCCCCTTCGGATTCCTTATGGCAACAAGGATGCCGCTCTCAAACTTGGGGCCCGTTATCGAGCAGGCCACTGGTACGCCCCGCCTGGTGTCGATCTTGCTTCCTTCCGCGAACTTGGCTGGCTATCTGCACGAGCAAATTGATGGAATTGACCCATCGTGGCCAACTGAGGTTGTCGTTTGCTGGGCTCTGGCTGGAAGGCGCGCCCGCCGAAACGGGCAGCCACCCCTCTCTGTTTCCCGAGGGCGAGGCCTACTCAATCTGAACGCCCACGGCGGCCTGCACTCGACCCCAGGTGCTGACCGCAACATGGTCGACTGTCGCGCTTGGAAGAGACGTCTCTCGCTGGACTTCCCCATTTCACCGAATTATCTATAAAATATGACCCCCAAGCAGGACACGATCGCCGTTCGGATCAGTCGGACGCTGGCCGAGCGCATCATCGCCGGCGAAATCGAGCCCGACGCTCGGCTACGTCAGGACCATATTGCCGAAGAATTCGGCGTGAGCCACGTGCCCGTCCGGGAAGCCTTTCGGCGTCTTGAGGCGCAGGGGCTGGCTCGAAGTGAGCCACGGCGCGGGGTTCGCGTCGCTTCGTTCGGCCTTGAGGATGTCAAGGAGGTGGCGGAGATGCGGG
>JANXSI010000719.1 GCA_025352765.1 Devosia sp.
CAACCCCGCCGGGCCGGCCGCTGATCGGCCAACAGCCGCTGTGACGCCTCCGCCTGATGCTGCCAGCTATCGCGTTGCGTTTTCAGATCGTCGGCATGTTCCTTCATCAGGGCGAGCTGGGCCCGCAGCCCCTCGATCTCGGCCTTCAATATAGGGGTCTCGTCGGGATCGCCGACCGGGGTCGCGTGCTGCACCACCGTGCCGGTCGCCGCGACGGTCTCGGGCTTTACCTCGTAAACCCGGCTCAGCTCCGCAGGGTCGATCTCGTAACTTCCATCCTCGCGCCTGGTCGCCGACAACCGCCCCGACTTGATCGCCCGTGTGATGGTCGTTTTCGACGTGCCGGTAAGCCTCGCCGCCTGCCCTAATGTTAGCATCTGCTAGCCTCCTTGGACCGCAAGGTTACCCCAAGGGTCGCGGGTGTAACCGTGGCGGGGTTACAGTTACGAGATCGTTAATGCAGCCGGATATTGGCCCCGCCGACGCAAAGGTTTCCCCGTAGCTAGGATGTAGAGCAGCCTCGAGAGGGAAACTCGAATGTCATCGTTGAAGCTAGGCTTTGGGGACGTAAGCGGCCTTATTGCGACCCTGCCACGCCCACATCCAAGGTTCCGGGTCAGGAAACGGAAGGCCCCGAACGCCAACCAGGGCCCCGCCCTCCTCGACGACCAAAAAGTGTTCCTAGGGGATCTGGCTCAAGCCCTCGTCACGCGTCGCGCCACCCCTCCGGTTCCAGCGAACTTGCAACGCCAGGTCAAAAGGGCCGGCAGCCTCTCACGATGGATCGTGAGTTTCGAGCCGCGCCGGCGGTACTACTACTCGCAGCTCCTGATCCTCATGGGTAACTCCGGGGGTGGCGTGGTGCACCATGGCGGGGGTCACGCTACCGTCGCGGCCGAAACCGACCTGAATAAACAAACGTCCGATATTAGGCATCGTCGCCAGATTGAGAGCCTTGTAAGGAGAGCAAACGAGCGTATATAATCCTTACAGGCTTGGGAGAGCGAGATGGATAAGGCAATTAGCTACATCCGGGTGTCGACTATCGGTCAGGGTAAGTCGGGCTTGGGAATTGAAGCTCAGCGCCATGCGATCGCTCGTTTCTGTGAGGCTGAAGGCATCCAGATCCTCGCGGAGCACGTCGAGGTCGAAACCGGCAAGGGTAGCGATGCGCTCGAGCGCCGGCCTCAGCTCGCCGCCGCCCTGGCCGAAGCTAAGCGGCTCGATTGCCCCGTCATCGTCGCCAAGCTCGATCGCCTAAGTCGTGACGTAGCTTTTATCGCCGGCCTAATGGCCAAACACGTGCCGTTCGTTGTCGCCGAGCTGGGAACCGACACCGACCCCTTCATCCTCCACCTCTACGCCGCGCTGGCCGAGAAGGAACGAGCCATGATCTCGGCTCGTACCAAGGTCGCACTCGCCGCCGCCAAGGCCCGTGGCGTCAAGCTGGGCAACCCCGGCATCGCCGGCGCGCGGATCGCCGCCCACGAGGCCATACGAGCCAATGCCGACGCCTTCGCCGCCAACGTCCTACCGATCATCCGCGAGGTCCAGGCAACCGGGGCCAGCCTCCGCAAGATCGCCGACGCCCTTAACAGCCGGGGTGTCCCAACGGCTCGAGGGGGTCGCTGGGCAGCCACCCAAGTCCGGGACTATCTCCGCCGCGCTGCCTGACTTAAAGGGTCTTCCTAAGCGGCCTCGCGATGTCGCTTACGGGATTTTCCGATGATCGAATTCGTCTCAGCAACACGCCTATCTCAAGAGGAATTTCGGAAGTCGCCCTTAGGTGTATCCCTTGACCGCGTTTCAAAAGACACCCGCATCAGGGCATCGATAGCGTATCAAAATACGAATGGACTACCGACGATTTACAATCGTCGGATCGCTTCAAAAGATCCGGCTGAAATCTTAGTTTTCGTCCACGACGACATATGGATCGAAGACTTTTATGTCTCGGATCGCTTATTGGACTCCCTAAAAAGCTTCGACATCGTCGGCCTTGCTGGGAATAGAAAGCGCGTCCCCGGTCAGAAGGTCTGGGCTCGTTCAATCATCAATGGCCAGTTATATCCGCATCTTGCCGGGGCGATTGCGCATGGCGACGCCCCCATGGGCAAGGTTGGATTTTTTGGCCCGATCATCGCCGAGGTAGAAGTCCTCGATGGCGTATTTCTCGCGGCCCGGAAATCAACTCTGCGCAAAAGCGGTGTGCGGTTCGACGAACGCTTCGATTTTCATTTTTATGACCTAGATTTTTGCAGGACTGCCAAAAAAGCGGGACTGCGCTTGGGTACGTTTCCTCTTTCCGTGACCCATCGAAGTAAGGGGGAATTTTTCTCCTCGCGGTGGGAGGCCAGCTCTCAGCGTTACTTCGAGAAGTGGGGCGACTAAAAGGTCGCGCGGGTGCGCCGCTGTTACGGTTGCGCGCCAGCTAGCCTAATCGTCAGCAACGCCGTTGAGCCTATCCCGCCGCTAGCCGTGCCCCTGAGCCGGTCCTCTAGCCGCTGGGCGATGACGCCTCCAAAGCTAGCCTGGGTGAAGGTAGCAGGGGGGTCGCGCGGTGCACCACCGTGACAGTCGCGGGATGGTAGGTAGCAACACGTCTGGATTGCTCAGAACAGACAGACATCAGTGGGCCGACCCCCAGGGTTGTCCCAGGTTGTCGCCGCCTCGCGTTGACACAATACCCCGACGCACCGCAGCATCCCCGCGTGGGCACCGACTCGCCCGTCTAAAGTAGAGGGTTTTAGACACTCAGAAACACAAAACCCGCCTTTGCAGGGCGGGTCATGGTCTGGCGGGGCAGCCAGGAAAGATCAGGTCTTCACAAACCGATCCTCCCTCAGCAGCCCTAAGTCGTCAAGTTCGAAATCGCAGATTTCGGCAGCGGCGGAGCTTTGCCAGATCCTGATCGCGCCGGCGGGTTTTCAACCCAAGGGACAGCATGAACGGGATCGAGGCCACCGTTGGGGCGGCCACCTATGAGCAGCTCGACGATATCGCGCGCGGCATGTGGCGGAGCTATGGGCAGGGCCACATCGACGATATCGAGGCGAATGCCCTTTCTGCCGCAATAGACGCCCGTAGAGCGGCGTTGAGCGGCCTTGGGCGCATAGACCGGGGGAAACCCGCTACGGCCAGCAGAAGGCGCTGCAGATCGCCTGAGAGGTCGCGCTCGATCGCTCGCCGGCGGCAGCTCGCAGCATCAGGCGTGGTGCCTGGCTCGATCGCGGTCAACTTCACCCAGGGCGAGCTGGCCGTGCTCAGCGTCATTGCCCGCGAAATTCGCCGCACCGGGGCGTGCGACTGGTTCATGGATAAGATTGCCGCTGTCGCCGGGGTATGCCGCACCACGGCCCGCAATGCCCTACGGCAGGCTCAGGCCATGGGCCTAATCGCCCTCGAGGAACGGCGGCGCAATCGGTGGCGGTCCGACACCAACGTCATCACCATGCTGTCGAAGGAATGGGCCATCTGGCTCAGGTTGGGTGGGGTGGGTGCAAAAAGCCGATTACCACGGGTAACGGATCTAGATATCCCCCCGCTTAACGGGGAAAGTTGCCAGTATGTTCTGGATATTTCGAAGCCGACTTGGAATACCTACAGGCGAAAACCAAGTGCTCACACGCCGGCGAGCGCCAGTGGCCCGAAAAGAGGCTTTTGAACAAAGAGTTATCGCGGAGGGAGGCGCGAAACAAAGGCTAGGACCGTCATGTATGGTTATGCAACGTGTCGAATTAGAAGCAGCTTTAGGCGGAACGCGACCGGCGAACAGCCGGGCGGGCGACGCCGGGAACCCCCAAACGCGCCGCAGGTCACCAAAGGGTGGCTGGCGCTCGTCGAACACGATCCCATGGGCGACCGTCAAAGACGTCTCAGCCCTTGCGCATGAGGTGAGGTACAACGCCATCCTGCACATCATGCCGGCGAGCGGCACTGACGCCGAACGCAAGCGGTCCATTGCGCTCGTGACAGGCCATCTCGGTCAGGAGCTGCATCGTCGCGACCAAGAACATGTCGGTACCACAATCTACGAAAAAAAGATGGCTACCGAGACGGCGGCAGCCGTTGACCTTCACGCACACCATCTCTGCCGGATCGAAGCCCGCGACCGAGACATCCTTGCCAAGTATGACGGCTATATCGTCGACGTCGACTTGATCAACACCAGCAAGGATCTCAGGTCATGGCTGGCATATTGCCTGAAGCAACGCGCGCCGCTGCCACCAGCCTTTGAGGCACTAGTTAGGCAGACACATGGAAGGGCACCAGGAGCGCCCATACGCGGACCGCGCTTCACCCACACGAAGGCGGCGCGGCAGATCCAGCTCGATCTGGAACATGAACGGGTATTAGCTCGCGAACGTGCCACTGCCTCATTCCAAAGCCCCCCGATGGTCGCAGAGATCACCGAGAGCAAAGCAATCGCACCGGCGGGGCAGCTCGAGCTCTTTCCGCACACGCCGCCTACCCGGCTCAGCGAGTTCCACGGCGGCGTAATGCCGAACTCGGTCGGCCAGGTCATAGAGTTCCGACGCCGGCAGCGCGGACTTACGCAGCGGGAACTCGGCCGCATCGCCGGCATCTCGCAGCCGACATTGGCCAATGCTCTGGCCGGCCGGTTTCCATTGTCGGAATGGGCCGCCAATAGGATCCGGGAAGCACTAGCTGCCTAAGGCTCTAGCCATATCGGGTCACGAAAACCTGATCGCTCATCACGAGGAACAGAATGCCTTCGATGAGGCCGACGATCGCGGGGATGAACGTCCAGCAAAAAAGCAGATAGAGGACCCCCCACCCCACCTGACCTAGATAGAACTTGTGAATGCCCAAGCCGCCGAGCAGGAGGGCAAAGAGTGCTGCAGCCAAGCGGCTTCGACCGCTAACAGTGGTCGCGAAACCGCCTGGCGCCGCCATCTGTCGGACCCCACAGTTCGGGCATATTTCGGCTCTGGCAGAAATCTGCACTCCACATTCAAAACAGAATTTCTTCCCGTCGGTGCGATTGCCGAGGCTAGGTTCGGCAACAGCCCTCATCGGAAGCTCTCTTGCCCCCCTTCTCCGACCCAGAACGATAGCCAAGACAACCAACAGTAAGAGTGCGATCGGCAGGAGCTGGATGGCGACGTCGCCGAGGCTTGCCTGCTGCCCGGTATGCGCAGCCGTGGTGCTCGTAGCCATGATGTTTTCCCCCTTCCGGCGAGCATATGTATAGCCTTTTCCCTGCCTAAGCAGCGATCATCACCTCCTCAGCCCCCCGCCTTTGTTGCTGCCAGCTATCCACGCTGCGACTTCAGATTAGCTTTGCCGACCAATACGCGCGCACGCGCGAGGGAGTTAATTGAAAACAATCAAAGGATATCAAAGGCTTAAGTCTGCACGAACATGCACGGGCAGAGCCTCAAGGCGTCAACGCTCTGGCCCACCAAGTCAGTTCACAATCCTAAGCAATATCAATTGGTTGGGCTAATTAAATAGGGTCGGAAATTACCTACCCGGTCCAAGGCGGTGACGGCGGTGGCCCTTTGAGATGGCGTGCTCGAGGGCCGCCAGAACGTTGATTGTCACCTTCTCGCTCTCTGTGTGACGTCGCCGCTCGTCCTCTGCCACCTTGATCCAGGCGCTCCGTTCCATCGCGAGGGCGTGCACCAGGTCAAAAACTTCGATCTCTCCGGAGTTTCATGAGCGCCCTCTCCCCAGCCCGAACCAACCCCGCCGGGCCGGCCGCTGATCGGCCAACAGCCGCTGTGACGCCTCCGCCTGATGCTGCCAGCTATCGCGTTGCGTTTTCAGATCGTCGGCATGTTCCTTCATCAGGGCGAGCTGGGCCCGCAGCCCCTCGATCTCG
>JANXSI010000668.1 GCA_025352765.1 Devosia sp.
GGCTTTGGCCGCGACGCCAGCCTTTGCCACCGAGTGGGTGCACTGCGCCGACGCGGCGGGGGCCGCGAGCTTCGACTATCTCGCGGGTGACGGGGTCGGCGTCCTGTCGATCTCGGCGCTCACGGTGACCGCCGGGCAGAAGGTCTGGGCCAGCGATCCGGCCAATGGCCCTGGCGATCCGGTCAGCGTCGGGCAGGCGTTCGAGGACGCTGAAACTGTGCGCATCGACGCCATGGACAAGGATTTCAACAAGATCGCCGAGTTGCGCCTGTTCAAGGCGAGCGAGGCCGATGCAGATGTGAGCGGCGGCACGCTCCGCATCGTCGGTATGGGCGCCTGGATCGTCGCCTGCGAAGGCCCCTGATGAAGGTTGACCTGTTCGATTTCGAGCTGCCCGAAGACCACATCGCGCTGCACCCGGCCGAGCCGCGCGACAGCGCCCGCCTGCTGGTGGTGCGCCCGGGCGAGACGCTGGCCGACCGTCATGTCACGGACCTGCTGACGCTGCTTCGCGCCGGCGACGTGCTGGTGGTCAACGACACGAAAGTGCTGCCGGCCGAACTGAAGGGCACGCGTATCCGCGGCGACAACCGCGCCTCGGTGTCGTTCAACCTGCACAAGCGGGTCGACGCCAAGACCTGGCGGGCCTTTGCCCGGCCGGCCAAGCGCCTGCATCTGCTCGACCGGCTGGAGCTGGGCGACAATGGCTCGCTCGGCGCGCTGGTGGCCGGCAAGGGCGAGACCGGCGAAGTAACGCTCGAATTCGACCTCGGTGGCGCGCAGCTCGACGAGGCCATCAAAGCGCATGGCGCCATGCCGCTGCCGCCCTATATCGGGGCCAAGCGCGGCACCGAGGAGCGGGACAAATCGGACTACCAGACGGTCTATGCGGCGGTCGACGGTGCGGTGGCGGCGCCGACGGCGGGGCTGCATTTCACCGAGGGGCTGCTGCAAAAACTGTCCGAGATGAGCGTTTCGGTCGAGCGGGTGACGTTGCATGTGGGGGCAGGGACGTTCCTGCCGATGAAAGCGGACGACACCGACGACCACGTGATGCATGCCGAATGGGGCGAGCTCAGCGAAGCGGTGGTGCACCGGCTCGAGGCCGCGAAGGCGGCCGGGGGCCGGATCGTCGCCGTCGGCACCACGAGTCTCAGGCTGCTGGAGACGGCGGCGCGGGCGACGGGGAGCCTCAAACCGTTCATCGGCGAAACCGACATCTTCATCACCCCGGGCTTTCGCTTCCGCGCGGTCGACATGCTGATGACCAATTTCCATCTGCCCAAATCGACGCTGTTCATGCTGGTGTCGGCGTTTGCCGGGCTCGAGACGATGCAGGCGGCGTATGCGCACGCGATCCGGACGGGGTACAGGTTCTACTCGTATGGGGATGCGAGTTTGCTGTTCCGGCGGGAGCAGGACGAGGACGAGAGCGGTAAGCGAATACCGGTCTCCTTCTCCCCTTGAGGGAGAAGGTGCCCGAAGGGCGGATGAGGGGTTGCCTCCACATCTGCGATTGTTGCGAGAACCCCTCATCCGGCGCTGCGCGCCACCTTCTCCCTCAAGGGGAGAAGGGAAGGCTGCGACTCGAGAGCGTGGCGTGACATCGAGCGTCTCCCCCTATAAACCCCCGCCCATGAGCGACTTTACCTTTACCCTGAGTGCCACCGACGGCATGGCGCGGCGTGGCCGGATCGATACGGCGCGGGGCGAGATCCATACGCCGGCCTTCATGCCGGTGGGCACCGTCGGCACGGTCAAGGGCATGTATCCCGAGCAGGTGCGCGACACCGGCGCCGATATCCTCTTGGGCAACACCTATCACCTGATGCTGCGGCCGGGGGCCGAGCAGGTGGCGGCGCTGGGAGGTCTCCACGTCTTCATGGACTGGGCGCGGCCGATCCTCACCGATTCCGGCGGTTTCCAGGTGATGTCGCTGGCAAAACTCAGAAAGCTCAACGAGCACGGCGTCACCTTCCGCTCGCACATCGACGGCAGCGCGCACGAACTGACGCCGGAGCGCTCGGTCGAGATCCAGACGCTGCTCGACAGCGACATCATCATGCAGCTCGACGAGTGCATTTCGCTGCCGGCGGAGCGCAAGGAGATGGAGCGGGCGATGGAGCTGTCGCTGCGCTGGGGGCAGCGGTCGAAGGACGCGTTCGGCAAGCAGCCGCACCGCGCGTTGTTCGGTATCAACCAGGGCGGCGACGATGCAGAACTGCGTTCCAGATCGGCGGCGGGGCTGAAGTCGATCGGCTTTGACGGCTATGCGGTGGGCGGCCTCGCGGTCGGCGAGCCGCAGGAGACGATGTTCCGCGTGCTGGGCGAGATCACGCCCGAGCTGCCGGCCGACAAGCCGCGCTACCTGATGGGGGTGGGCAAGCCCGACGATATCCTGGGCGGTATCGAGCGGGGCATCGACATGTTCGACTGCGTGCACCCGACGCGCGCCGGCCGGCACGGCCATGCCTACACGCGGTTCGGCGTCATCAACCTGAAAAACGCCCGTCATAAGGACGATCCCCGGCCGCTCGACGCGGCCTCGCCCAACCCCAATTGCCGCCGCTTTTCCCGCGCCTATCTGCACCACCTGATCCGAACCGAAGAGATGCTCGGCGCCATGATCCTCAGCCAGGTCAATCTGAGCTATTATCAGGAGCTCGTGCAGGGGGCCCGGACGGCGATCGAGGCCCAGAGCCTCACCGACTACGCCGCGGCGACGCGGGCCCAGTGGGCCGCGGGCGATCTGCCGGCGAACTAGACTGCCCTTACAACTCGACTGCCCATCAACCGCGAGGCCACCATGGCGACCAGCCGCAAGACCCTTCTCAACTCCCTGATGAAGCACAAGAAGCGCCTCGACGAGCAGCCGATGCGGGTGCAGTTCGCGCTCGATCCCAACCGCTTCAAGCGCTACTCGGCGAGCGCCAGCGACCTGCTGCTGGATTATTCCAAGAACCGCATCGACGAGCCGACGATGGCGGCGCTGTTCGACCTCGCGCGGGCCGTCGACCTCGAGGGCCACCGGAAGGCCATGTGGGCGGGCAAGCACATCAACGTCACCGAAGATCGGGCCGTCATGCACATGGCGCTCCGCTACCAGGGCGACAAGCCGGTCAAGATCGACGGCCGCGACGTGATGCCGGACGTGCGCGCGGTGCTGGCCGCGATGAAGAGCTTTACCGGCCAGGTGCGCGACGGCTCGATCCGCGGCAGCACCGGCGAGGCGTTCACCGATATCGTCAACATTGGCATCGGCGGCTCCGACCTCGGCCCGGTGATGGCGACGCTCGCGCTCGCCCCCTACACCCGGGCAGACCTCCGCCTCCACTATGTCTCCAACGTCGATGGCGCACACCTCCACGACACGCTCAAGGGCCTCGATCCGAAGCGGACGATGTTCATCATCGCGTCGAAAACCTTCACCACCGACGAGACCATGACCAATGCCAGCTCGGCCCGCGGCTGGATCGCCAGTGCGCTCGGCGAGGCGGCGGTGACCGACCATTTCGCGGCGCTCTCGACCAACCTCGCCGCCTGCGACGCGTTCGGCATCAAGTCCGACCGCATCTTCGGCTTCTGGGACTGGGTGGGCGGCCGCTATTCGGTGTGGTCGGCGATCGGCCTGCCCGTGGCGCTGGCGGTCGGCTTCGACAATTTCGAGGCGTTCCTCAAGGGCGCCTACGACATGGACCAGCATTTCCTCAAGACCAAGCTCGAGCGCAACCTGCCGGTGATCATGGGCCTGCTCGGGGTCTGGTACCGCAACGCCTGGGGCTTTGCGACGCATGCGGTGCTGCCCTACGACCAGCGGCTCAGCCGCTTTCCGGCGTATCTGCAGCAGCAGGACATGGAGAGCAACGGCAAGTCGGTCGACCTCGAGGGCAAGCCGCTCGCCATCGACAGCGGCCCGGTGATCTGGGGCGAGCCCGGCACCAACGGCCAGCATGCGTTCTACCAGCTGATCCACCAGGGGACGTCGGTGATCCCGGCCGATTTCCTGATCGCCGCCAATCCGCACGAGCAGATGGCGCCGCACCACGAAAAGCTGGTCGCCAACGTGTTCGCGCAGTCCGAGGCGCTGATGCTGGGCAAGTCGAAGGAAGAGGTCGTGGCCGAGCTCACTGCGCAGGGCCTCGACAAGGCCGCGATCAAGGCGCTGACGCCGCACAAGATGTTCCCCGGCAACCGGCCGAGCAACACGCTGATCTATCCCAAGCTGACGCCCGAGATGCTGGGCAGCCTCGTCGCGCTCTACGAGCACAAGGTGTTCGTCCAGGGCACCGTCTGGAACGTCAATTCGTACGATCAGTGGGGCGTGGAGCTCGGCAAGCAGCTCGCCAAGGCGCTGCTGCCAAAAGTGCTCGGGACGGCCGCCAACGAGGGCAACGACGCGTCGACCAAGGGACTTCTCGCGCACTACCACAAGCTGCGCGGCATGGCCGAATGACCATCGGCAGCGAGGATGAGCTCGAGCGGCTGAAGGCCGTCGGCCAGGTCTGCGCCCTGG
>JANXSI010000015.1 GCA_025352765.1 Devosia sp.
AACAAGGTGCGTGATGCGCTGGGTGCCGAAAAGTACGAGATCCGCCGCACTGAGACCGTGGGGCCGCAGGTGTCCGGCGAACTCGCCCGTAACGGCGTGATCGCCGTGCTGGTCGCCCTGGGCGCGATCCTGATCTACGTCTGGTTCCGCTTCGAGTGGCAGTTCGCGCTCGCCGCCATCACCACCACC
Source organism: Devosia sp. (assembly GCA_025352765.1). Taxonomy (GTDB): domain Bacteria; phylum Pseudomonadota; class Alphaproteobacteria; order Rhizobiales; family Devosiaceae; genus Devosia_A. The sequence continues at coordinate 190 of JANXSI010000015.1, forward strand.
TCGCACGACGTGATCATGACCATCGGCTTGTTCTCGATCACGGGCATCGAGTTCAATCTAACCTCGATCGCGGCGGTGCTCACTCTAGTTGGCCTGTCCCTCAACGAGACGGTGGTCATTTCCGATCGAATCCGCGAAAATCTACGCAAATACAAGAAGATGCCGCTGCCCGACCTGATCAACCTGTCGATCAACCAGACCATCGTGCGCACCTCGCTCACGGCCTTCACGATCTTCTGTGCGCTGGTGCCGCTGGTGCTGTTCGGCGGCGAAGTGATCCGTGGCTTCACCATCGCCATGACGTTCGGCGTGTTCGTCGGCACCTATTCGTCGATCATCGTCGGCGGTCCGATCCTGATCTACTTCGGGCTCAAGGCACGCAGCGACGCGCCGGCCGACAGCAAGGCGAAGTTGCCGAAACGCGCTGACGGGGCGGCCGTCTAGCGGATGGCCGAGCCGGGGCAGGGGTTCTACCCGTACCAGGCGGTGATCGAAGGCTATGGCAATGGCGGCTTCCGCTTTGCCGAGATGTCGCATCGCGGCTCGCTGCTCTGCCTGCCATCCGGCATGCACGCGTGGGCCGCAACGACACCCGCCGAGATCACGATGGAGAGCCTTGCTCCGGTGTTCGCGGTGGCCGATCAACTCGATGTGCTGTTCGTCGGCCTCGGCCACGAAGTCTCCGGCTTCGACAAATCCATCCGGCAGGCCTTGCGCGAGCGCGGGATCATCGTCGAGGCCATCGCCACGGGTGGCGCCGTGCGGACTTACAACATCCTGCTCGGGGAAAGCCGGGCCGTGGGCGCCGCGCTGCTGGCGGTCGAGTCGTCCCGGTGACGCCGGCCAGCGCGCAATATGCGGCGCAACACCTGCGCGAAGTGGATCGCGACCGTTACTTCGCGACCCTCCTTGTCCGCCCCAAGGAACGCGAGGCGCTAACCGCACTCTACGCGTTCAATGCCGACATCGCTTCGGTGCGAGAGCGGGCCCGCGAGCCCGCCGCCGGCGAGATCAGGCTGCAGTGGTGGGCTGACGCGCTGACCGGCGAGGGCCACGGCGCCGTGCGTCAGAACCCGTTGGCCGACGCGCTGCTGTCGACCATCGCCGACTACGGCCTGCCGGTGCCGCCGTTGACGCGGATGATCGCGGCCCGCCGGTTCGACCTCTACCAGGACCCCATGCCGGACGTGGCCACGTTCGAAGGCTATGCCGGCGAGACGGTCTCGGCGCTCTATCAACTGGCCGCGATGATCCTGAACGGCGGTAAGCCTGTGGAGCCAGGGGACGCGGCCGGCCATCTTGGGGTCGCTCACGCCCTGATCGGCCACCTTCGGGCCTTCGGCAACAACGCCAGTCAAGGGCGGATCTTCGTGCCGTTGAACGTCCTCGCCATCAACGGGGTGACGGAGGGGGAGGTGTTTACCGGGCAAATGAGCGAGGGGTTGGCGAACGGTCTTGCGCAACTCGCGGACATGGCTGCCGATCATCTTGGAAAGGCCGAAAGTGCCATAGCCGCTCTGCCGCGCGAACTCAGAGGCGCCTTCGCGCCGATCGCTGTGCTTAAGCCCCAGCACAAACGACTCTACCTCGAGACGCCTTTCGTCCGCCACGACGACCTGCCGGACTGGCGGAAGATTGCTCTGCTTGGTTGGTGGAAGCTCCGGAACGCCTAGGCCCAGCCGGCGATATCGAGCAGCGCCCGATCGCTCATGGCCTTGCGCTTGGCCATCGCCTTGTCGGGACCGCGCCAGCGGCCGACGCCCTCGGGCTTCTTGACCTCTACCGGCGGGAGTAGCCCGAAATTGACGTTCATCGGTTGGAAGCTGCGCGGCCCAGGTTCGCCGTCGGCCACCAGGTGCCCCCCGAGGATATGGTCGAACAAGGCGCCAAGCGCCGTGGTCGGGACCGGAGACTCGATCGTCTCGCCCTTTGCTGAGGCTGCTGCCATGCGTCCGGCGACCAGCCCGATCGCCGCGCTCTCGACATAGCCCTCGACGCCGGTGATCTGGCCCGCGAAGCGCAGCCGCGGCTCCACCTTCAGGCGAAGCTGCCGGTCCAATACCTTCGGGGAGTTGAGGAAAGTGTTGTGGTGCAAGCCGCCCAGCCGGGCGAACTGGGCATTCTCGAGCCCCGGGATCATGCGGAAGATCTCCGCCTGGCGGCCGTATTTGAGCTTGGTCTGGAAGCCGACCATGTTCCACAGCGTCCCCAGTGCATTGTCCTGCCGGAGCTGGACGATAGCGTAGGGCTTGACGGTCGGATTACGCGGATTAGTGAGTCCGACCGGCTTCAGCGGCCCGAAGCGCAGCGTTTCGCGGCCGCGCTCGGCCATCACCTCGACCGGCAGGCAGCCGTCGAAATAGGGCACGTTCTCCCATTGGTGGTAGACGTGCTTTTCGCCCGCCAGCAACGCGTCGACGAAGGCGCTGTACTGCTCCTGATCCATCGGGCAGTTGAGGTAGTCGGCGCCGGTGCCGGCAGGGCCGGGTTTGTCATAGCGCGACTGGGCCCAGACAGTGTCGCGATCGATGCTCTCGGCGTGGATGATCGGGGCGATGGCGTCAAAGAAAGC
>JANXSI010000031.1 GCA_025352765.1 Devosia sp.
AAAGTCGCAGAACGCCGTGTTCGCCTGGGGCATGGGGATGACGCATCACCTGCACGGCGTCGCCAATGTCGAGGCCATCGCCAATCTGGCGCTGCTGCGCGGCATGGTGGGCAAGCGCTTCGCCGGCCTGTTGCCGCTGCGTGGCCATTCCAACGTCCAGGGCATCGGTACCATCGGGGTGAAACCGCTGCTCGCCGCCGACGTGCTGGCACGGATCGAGGAGACCCTCGGGATTACGCTGCCGACCGCCAAGGGGCTCGACACCATGGCCGGGCTCGAGGCGGCCGAACGCGGCGACATCGACGCCGCCGTGATCATGGGCGGCAACCTCTGGGGCGCAACCCCCGACACCGCGTTCGCCAGCCGCGCCATGGGGGCCATCGGCTTCAAGCTTTTCCTCACCACCTCGCTCAACCGCGGCCACGTTCACGGCCTAGGCGAGGGCGAGGTGCTGATCCTGCCGGTCACCGCGCGCGACGAGGAATGGCAGCCGACGACGCAGGAGTCGATGTTCAACTATGTGCGGCTGAGCGATGGCGGCATCCAGCGGCTCCACAACGTCCGGCCGGAATCGCACATCCTGGTCGACATCGCCGAACGACTGCTGCCGGACTCGCCGATCGATTTTTCCGCCTTCCGGCAGCACCAGCGGATCCGCGACGCCATCGCCAAGACGGTGCCCGGCCTCGAAGAGCTCGCCGACATCGAGGTCGCCAAGCGCGAATTCCATATCCGCAATCGCGTGCTGCACACGCCGACGTTCGCGACCAGATCGGGCAAGGCGCAGTTCGTGGTGACGCCGCTGCCGCCGGCGCCCGGCGCTCTGACGCTCGCCACCGTGCGCAGCGAGGGCCAGTTCAACACCATCATCTACGAGGATGCCGATTCCTATCGCGGCCACGCGCCGCGCGAGGCGATCTTCCTCAATCGCGACGACATGGCACAGTTCGGCCTCGCCGAAGGCGATCCGGTCACGCTCGCCTCGGCGCATGGGCAGATGCCGGGCATCGCCACGGGCTTCGACTTGCCCCGGGGTTCGGCGCTCGCCTACTACCCCGAGGCCAATGTGCTGTGCGGTACCGCGGTCGATCCGCGCAGCCGCACCCCGGCCTTCAAGTCGGTGCCGGTCTGGATCGTCCACTAGCGCACGAGGCCCTGCGCCACCATCCAGGCGGCCGCGTCCTGCACCCGCGTCGGATCGCGCAGTTCGAGGATCAGGCGCGGGTTGGTGCCGACCCGGGCGATGGCGTCGAACACCGACTGCCAGCGGATCGTTCCTTCCCCGGGCACCCAGTGCCGGTCGGCATAGCCGTCGGCATCCTGGAGATGGATGTGCGCCAGCTTGTCGGCGGCGGCGAGCAGGTAGTAGTCGACGGGCGGCGCGCCGGTCGTACCGTGCGCATAGTGGGCGTGACCGGTATCGACCGATACCGCCACGGCGCTGGAATTGAACGAGCGGGCGAGTTCGACGCGGGCCTGGGGGTCCTTGTCCTCGATGTTCTCGATCACCAGCGCGACACCGAGGTTTTCGGCGCGGCGCACCGCGTCATCCATCGCCAGGTGGCAGAGCTCGATGAGCTTGTCGCGCGCGCCGGGGTCCTTGTCGAGGTTGTTGAAGTCCCAGGTGGTATAGGGGCTGTGGACCACCATGTGGGTGGCGCCCAGCACCTCGCAGACGTCGAGGCCCTGCCACAGGCGGCGCTTGACCACATCGCGGATCATCGGGTCGAGCGGGGCCAGCGGCAGGTCGAAGAAGGCGCCGTGGATGCCGAGACGACCGGTGAAGCCGGAGAGGCGCCCCTTGGACCATTCGGCGCGGCCGCGCCAATCGCCTTCGAGCAGCGCCGGATCGAAGTAGTCCTGTAGTTCGAGGTCGCGCTGGCTCTCGAGCAGCCAGTTGTGGTGCTGGTCGAGGTGCTTGGCCATCATGGCCGCGCCGACGATGGGCAGGTCCGTCATCAGACATCTCCGGAAGGTTGGAGCGCAGCGTTTACTCCGGCCGGTTGACAGTCAGATTACAGCGCCTGTTTCCCCTGTCCCGATCGTTGGGGACTCGATCGACTGCAGGGCCTCGTGCTTGTTCTTGCTTCGGTCGGTCGCTAGCATTGGGCTCGCAACACGGGGGCGTGCATGGCTGGGCCGGCGACCGATTGGGCCGAGACGATCGGCGACGACGAGACCGGCAAGTTCGCGCGGCAGGCCGAGCTGATCCGGGCAGCGCATCGACTGACGACGGCGCGCCACGGCAAGGGCAGGTTCCTGCACCGCAAGCCATTGGTGAGCGCGGTGGCGCACTTCGAGGTGCTGCCCGACCTGCCGCCCGAAGCCCGGTTCGGCGTGTTCGCGCAGACGGGGACACGCGACGCCTTGGTCCGCCTCTCCAACGGCAGTTTCGACGTCCAGGCCAACACGGTGCCGGACATCCACGGCTTTGCGCTGCGCATCCTTGGCGTCGCGGGGCCCGGGGCGCTGGGCGGCACGACCGACCACCAGGACTTCCTGCTGATCAACCACGACCGATTCAACGCCATCGACAGCGAAGCCTTCGTCGAGGTGGCGACGCTCGCCGCCCAGGGACAGCTCAGTGCGCTATGGACGCTACTACGCCGCCATGGCCTTGGCGGGTTGCTCGGCCGGCTCAAGGACCTGCGGCGGACAATGGGCAAGCCGTTTGCCGGCTATGCTGCCGAAACCTTCAACACGGTGGTTCCCCACGCCGCGGGCCCCTATGCCGCGAAACTCCTGATCGAGCCGGAATCTGCTGCGCCCATGACAGGGCGCGACCCGGGAGCGGACATCGTGGCGCGGCTCGCCGCGGGTCCGATCCGCTATCTGGTCAAGCTGCAGTTCTACACCGACCCGCAGGCGACCCCGATCGAGGATCATCGCGCAGTGTGGTCCGCGCCGCTCCAGACCGTGGGGAGGCTGACGCTGCTGGCGCTGGCCGATACCGAGGCGCAGCAGTTCGATCCGTGGGGCGGGCTCGCCGAGCACCGGCCGCTCGGCGAGATCATGCGGGCACGCAAGGCCGCCTACCGGGCGAGCCAGCTCGGCCGGTCCTAGCCGTCCCGACCGATCCCGCAGCAATCCTCGGGTTTTGACGCCCGGCGCCCGCCGCCCGGCGCCCTCCCTGTTGCTCCGGAGGGCCGCTTCCCCTACATACGGCGCCAAATCAATCAGCAGTGTCAGGTTCCCGCCCGATGGCGCGCCAGTTCATCTATCACATGCACGGAATGTCGAAGGCCTATGCCGGCGGCAAGAAAGTCCTCGATAACATCCATCTGCAGTTTTACCCGGATGCCAAGATCGGCGTCCTTGGCCCCAACGGCTCGGGTAAATCGACGCTGCTCAAGATCATGGCCGGGGTCGACACCGAATTCACCGGCGAGGCCTGGGTCGCGCAGGGCGCCAAGGTCGGCTACCTCAGCCAGGAGCCGCAGCTCGACGAGGCGCTGAACGTCCTCGGCAATGTCATGACCGGGGTCAAGGAAAAGAAGGACATCGTCGACCGCTACAACGAGTTGATGATGAACTATTCCGACGAGACCGCCGACGAAGCAACCGCCTTGCAGGACCGCATCGACGCCGAGAACCTCTGGGACCTCGAGGCCCAGGTGGGCGTCGCCATGGAGGCTCTCGGCTGCCCGCCGGGCGATTCGTCGGTCGACAAGCTCTCGGGCGGCGAGCGCCGCCGCGTCGCGCTCTGCGCGCTGCTGCTGTCGAAGCCCGATCTGCTGCTGCTCGACGAGCCGACCAACCATCTCGATGCCGAAACCACGGCGTGGCTCGAAAAGCACCTCCGCGAATTCGCGGGCGCGGTGCTGATCATCACCCACGACCGCTATTTCCTCGACAACGTCACCGGCTGGATCCTCGAGCTCGACCGAGGCAGGGGCGTGCCGTACGAGGGCAATTACTCGGCCTACCTCACGGCCAAGGCCAAGCGCTTCGAGCAGGAGAAGTCGGAAGACACCGCCCGCCAGAAGGTGCTCGAGCGCGAGCGCGAGTGGATGGGCCAGAGCCCGCAGGCAAGGCAGTCGAAATCGAAGGCCCGCCTCAAGGCCTATGACGAGCTGGTCAAGATCAACGACGCGCGCACGCAGTCGTCGTCGGCGCAGATCATCATCCCGCCCGGCGAGCGGCTTGGCCACAACGTCGTCGACATCGAGGGCGTGTCGAAGTCCTATGGCGATCGCCTGCTGATCGACAATCTCAGCTTCAAGCTGCCGCCCGGCGGCATCGTTGGCGTCATCGGCCCGAACGGCGTCGGCAAGACCACGCTGTTCCGGATGATCACCGGGCAGGAAAAGCCCGACAGCGGCACGATCGAGATCGCGCCGGCGGTGCACCTCGGCTATGTCGACCAGAGCCGCGACACGCTCAACCCCAACAAGACGGTGTGGGAAGAGATTTCGGGCGGCAATGAGCTCCTGATGCTGGGCAAGCGCGAAATGAACTCGCGCGCCTACACCTCGGCCTTCAACTTCAAGGGCGCCGACCAGCAGCAGAAGGTCGGCAATCTCTCAGGCGGCCAGCGCAACCGCGTGCACCTTGCAAAAATGCTGAAGTCGGGGGCCAACGTGCTGCTCCTCGACGAGCCGACCAACGACCTCGACACCGAAACCCTCGCCGCCCTCGAAGAGGCGCTCGAGGAATTCGCCGGTTGCGCCGTGATCATCAGCCACGACCGCATGTTCCTCGACCGGCTGGCCACCCACATGCTGGCGTTCGAAGGCGACAGCCACGTCGAATGGTTCGAGGGGAATTTTGGCGATTACGAGCAGGACAAGATCCGGCGGCTCGGGGCGGATAGCGTGAACCCGAAGCGCGCGACGTATAAGCCGCTGACGCGGTAGTACGACAATCCGGCATAAGCTGACGAGCGCGTGCGGCGGACCGAGGCGCCGCGCATGCGCCGCCCCGGCCTTTGGCTCAGCTGCGCATCGGCCCGAGGTGCCGGGCCAATTGCTGCAGGTATTCGTTCCAGCTTCCCCGTCGGGCGGCATGCGGATCGATGCCGATGTCGATGAGGATCCGGTCCGGCAGATGGTGCAGCGCCGGGTCGCGGGCGCCGGGCTTGAAACCCGTCTTTGCCGCCATCATGCCACCTTGCGCGACAGGTGGTCGAGGATCTGCGACGCCTCGGCGGTCATCTGGCGGACGATCTCGCCGGCCGGTTCGATCGACCGGATGTCGGCGGCGCATTCCCCGGCGGTGAGGCAGGCCCAGTCGAGGTCCGCCTTGAACTCGGGGGTCTGCAGGATGGCGCTGTAGCGCGGCACCGGCATCGTCTGGCCGCCGAGCTGCACCGAGCCAATGAACTCACCCTGGCTTTCGGCCAGCGCTGCCGTCTCCCGTCCGCGCGCGGTGATCACCGCCTTATTGATCAGGGCGCGGATCCCCTGGCCGGGCCATTCGGGCCCGAACACTTTCGTGATCTCGGTGCCGTTGGCGCCTGCGTCGATCACCGCCTGCTTGTAACCGGGGTGGGCATCGGCTTCGCTCGAGGCGAGGAAGCGCGTGCCGCACCACCCGGCCTCGGCGCCGAGGCAGAGCGCCGCCGCCATGCTGGCGCCGTCGAAAATGCCGCCGGCCGCAATCCTCGGGACATTGGGGTGGGCGCGGCGCATCCGCGGCAGGAGCTGCGCCAGCGGCGCCTCGGCGCGGTTGTGGCCGACGGCCTCGGCGCCCTGGACGATCAGGACTTCCGCGCCGCGTGCGATGGCTTCCGCAGCCTCCGCCATCCGGCCGACCTGCATCCAGAATCTGGTGCCGGCCTGGCGCAGCCGCTTGGCGGCATCCACAGTCGGCAGGTCCCAGAAGAACACGGCCACCGGCACGGCTTCCTCGATGAGCACATCGATGTGGCCGACTTCGGCGAAAGTCCCGATCAGGTCGACGCCGAACGGCCGGCTGGTGAGCGCCCGGGTGGCGCGGATCATCTGGCGCAGACCCTCGGGCGGCGCCACGCCCGTGCCCAGCATGCCGAGACCCCCGGCATTGCTGACCGCCGCGGCGAGCGCCGGACCGGCTACGAAGGCCATGCCGGCATTGATGAGTGGCGCTTCGAGGTTCAGTGATTTCGAGAGTTGGGTTTGCAGCATCGCGAGTTCCCTTACGGCG
>JANXSI010000101.1 GCA_025352765.1 Devosia sp.
TCGAAAATGTTCAGTCCGTACTGGCTGCGGGCGGGAGGAGGGGTGTTTGCCTTCCTAGGAATTTTCCTTGTTTGGGCCGATCGGGGCTGAACCCGACCATTCGACGTCGCCCGCAGTTGGTCGCATTGCAATGCTCAGCTGGCCGGGCAACCTGTGAGTCAAAACACTGCGGACAACGGGTCTCGGATATGACCCAGGGTCTGATTGGGGAGCGAGACGATGCAATATCGGGTTTTTGATCGACGGCGATGAGCGCCAATCGGCCGGCGGCCTGACCTATGACCGCAACGATCCCTTCACCGGCAGGCTCGCGACCCGCGCTGCGGCGGCCAACGTCGCCGACGCGATCGCGGCCGTGGACTCCGCACCTTCTACGACTTCCTCGATGAACCTTCGGTCAAGCTCTACGGCGCCGAAGCCGGCGGCCATGGCATCGATGTCGAGAACGGCCACGCGGCCTCGATGACCGGCGGTCGCCCTGGCGTCCTCCACGGCAACCGCACCTATCTGCTTCAGGATGCTGACGGCCAGATTCTGGAAGGTCATTCCATTTCGGCCGGCCTCGACTACCCGGGCGTCGGCCCCGAGCATTCCTACCTGCACGACATCCATCGCGTCACCTACGCGCCGATCACCGACGACGAGGCGCTGGCCGCCTTCCAGCTCTGCACCAGGCTCGAGGGCATCATCCCGGCACTCGAATCCGCGCACGGCCTCGCCCAGCTGATGAAAGTCGCGCCGACCATGGGCAAGGACGAAACCATCGTCCTCTGCCTCTCGGGCCGCGGCGACAAGGACGTCGAGTCCGTCTGCCGCTATCTCGGCTTTACGGCGTCGACACGGTCCGACTGAGGAAGTCGCTGCCCTCGAGCACGTCGGCGATGCGCTGGTTGGTGAGCCGCAGCAGGCAGAACAGTTCGCTCTGCCGATCGGCGGGCTCGGTTGCGGTTCTCTGGACGCATTGTTGCAGCCGACGATCGGGTTACCGGGTCGCCTCGGATCGCTGATCACCGACGAGATGGGACTTTGGGTGACGAGGCGGGCCAGCCCATGATTGAAAGAAAGCTGTTTGGCCCAGGGAACTGCGCAACAAAGTGTGCCGTCCGTTCGGCATCTGGCGGCAAAGGTGGAGATCTTGCGTGGCCGGGAATGGCCAGCTCGGCCAAGTCGGCTTGCGTCCGGGTCTTGTCGATCGTGGCAGTAATGGTTAGTCGAGCTTGTGATGGCGTCTCAATCGATGTGGGCTCTTGATCCAAAACGAAAAACCTAGCGTAGCGATAGTCAGAGCGACAAATAGCCCAGTCGCTCTAGCGGGCGGGACCGTTTGCCCAGCCTCTTTGAGGTTCCGCCCGCCATAGCTGAATGAGTTTGATGAATGGCGATCCGGCGAGTTTTCGGCCATCCGGCGAACTGACTAAACCTGCTCTGCTTAATCGTTCGGACGCCCCCTCTATCGAGCCAAAGCCGTTAATAAGAAAGTCACCTATGATGAGAGTATCAAGCGTGCTCGCTACTGTACTAGTGCTTTCGTTGGCGGCGCTTCAGCCCGTCGGCGCTTTCGAGTTCAAGCCCTATGATGTCGCTACGGTCGATGCGGCCATCGCATCGGGGCGCCCGGTCGTAGTGCATGTCTTTGCGCCATGGTGCCTTCAGTGCCGTGCGCAGGAAACAATTTTCAACCGGCTTTCCAAGGACCCCAGTTATGACGGTATCCGCTTCTACCGTGTCGACTACGATAAGCAAAAGGAAGTGGTCAAAGCACTGGGGACCCCGCGCTCGACGCTTATTGCCTTCAATGGGGGCGCCGAAGTAGCGAAGATGTCGTGGGGCACGAGCACGGCGTCCGTTCTGGGTGTCCTGGATACGGTCAAATAACGTGTTTGCTATAGGACTGGCGTTTCTGGCCGGCTTGTTGACTATCCTCAATCCCTGCGTTCTGCCGCTAGCGCCTATCGTTGTAGCCGGCGCGGCGGCTCGTGATCCGCGTGGACCTTTCGCGTTGGCACTTGGCCTCGCCCTGACTTTCGGAACTGTGGGCGGGCTGATTGCCTCGGCCGGTGCAGAACTGGGCGACAATGCAGTGCTGCGCTGGCTCTCTGCGCTTGTGATGATCGCCCTGGGGTTCGCGATCGCTTTGCCGTTAGTTTCTCATCTCGTCGAGCAGGTCTTGGCCCCGGTCGTAGCTCTGGGCCACAGGCTATCCAGGCGGGTTCCCGCAACAGGGTTGTGGGGCCAGGCAGCACTTGGCGCTCTCTTGGCAATCCTCTGGGGACCGTGTGTGGGGCCAACACTGGGGGCTGCGCTCGTCCTCGCGGCCGGTACCGGAACCTTGTGGCTCGCCATGATTACCATGGCCGTCTTTGCCTTGGGCGCCGCCATATCGCTGCTGCTGGCGGGCTTTGTCGTCGGCCGAATGACAAGACTATCTAGGGCCGCGACGCGCAATTCCGCGCTGGTCGGACGGATAGTTTTCGGTGGAGTGCTCGTCGTTGTGGGTGTGTTCGCCCTCACGGGCTTTGATCGCTTTCTGGAGTCTACCCTCGTGCAGATCATGCCCGATTGGCTCGTCCTTTTTGCGACCCAGGTTTGAAGACAAGCTCCGCGGCTTTCGGAAATTGTAAGAGCCGATTTAGCTGTGTCTAGGCTTCGGCGGCCAACGGAATGCCGCCGGCCATCAGCCCCCACAGCTCGTCGGCACCAAGATGTTTTGCAACCCCGTCGTAAACGATACGGCCGAGGCTCAGAACGACGATGCGGTCGGCCAGCGCACGAACGGTGGAAAGATCGTGCGTCACGAGGATGACTCCCGTGCCGCCCGCGGCGATCGAGCGGACGAGCGCGATCACCTGTGCTGTCTGCCTCACCCCGAGGGCCGCAGTCGGCTCGTCGAGGCATATCAGCTTGACGCGTTCCGAAAGCGAGCGGGCTATGGCGATCGATTGCCGCTGACCGCCTGATAGGGAGCGGACGAGGACGTTGGTGTCACTTAGGGTGACGCCCAGAGCGGCCAGCTTAGAGCGGCATTCTTCAGCAGCTCGCCGGTCGTCGCGGACAGGAATAAAGCCTAGCCAGCGTCGTGTGTGTTCGCGTCCCAGCATCATGTTGTGGGTTACGCTAAGGTTTGAGCAGAGCGCCAGGTCCTGGTATACCGTCTCGAGACCCGCCGCGCGTGCATCGTGCGGGCTGCGGAATTCTACCGGCTTTCCCTCGAGCATCATCGATCCGGCATCCGGCTGGATGGCACCTGAGATGATCTTGACCAGGGTGCTCTTGCCCGCCCCATTGTCGCCGAGTAGGCACACAACCTCGCCCCTGCCGACCGAGAATGTTGCCTCCTCGAGCGCCGTTAGAGCACCATAGGATTTGCGCGCGTCGCGCACGGCGAATACGACGTCTGGGAATGATCGGGACGCTTCGGCCTTAGTCGGCGCCGCCGCTGAGGAAGCGGCGCCTGCGGTGTTCCCCACCACCGTTGAGAACGCCGGCCGCGCGGTCCGGGCGCGCCGGCTGCGCATGCCGACCGCCATCTGGTCAGCAAACAGCGCCAGAAGCAGCATGCAGCCGACAGCTACGGACTGCCACCAGGACTGCAGGCCGACGAATATAAGGCCGGCATTGAGGATGCCGATAGTCGCAACGCCGATGGCGATCCCGAGCGGTCTCCCCGCGCCTCCAGAAAATGCCACGCCGCCGAGAATGGCCGCGGTCAGCACGTCGAGCTCGAATCCCGTCCCTATCGTCGGGGTAATGCTTCCAAGCCGTCCGGCAGTCAGCACGGCGACCAGCCCAATAAGCAATCCGTTGACGGCATAGAGCCCGACAACCGTCCGGCCCACAGGAACGCCGCAGAGCTCGGCGGCCTTTGGGTCGCCGCCGATGGCATAGATGCGAAGGCCGACGACGGTGCGCGTCAGGACGAATGCACCGGCGACGAAGACCACGATTGCGATGATGACGGTGTACTGCACCTCGAAGAATTTGCCGCGGCCGAGGTCAAGCAACGCCTGCGGAAAGCCGTATACGGCCGAGCTGCTGATGACGTAGGCGAGTCCACCATAGAGTGCGAGCATTGCGAGCGTGACGATCAGTGGAGAAATGCTGAGCCTGCGCACGAGGATGCCATTGATGAGCCCCAGAATGAAGCCCAGCGAAAGGCCAGTCGCCGCTGCCAGCATCGGGTTCTGCGTCGCCACCGCCACCTTGGCAACAATGATGCCGACTAGCGCGATCATGCTGCCGATCGATAGATCTACGTAGCCGGCGATAAGGAGGGCCGAGGTGCCGAGCACCGCAATCAGGATTGAAGTCGAGTTCACCCCGATCGTGATGAAATTTTCGACCCTCAGGAAGGATTGATTGAGGACCGAGAACAAGACCACTAGCGCGACCGCAACCAGCGCCAGCCCGATACGCCCCGATGCTTCGCCAGGAGCCCGTGTTCCGAGCCTGAAGTTCCGGCCAAGCGAAGAAGCGCCCTCGGGCGTGGCTGCAGCGTGTTCCGTGTTCATTCGGGATTGACCCTTACACAACGTCACCGGCGACCCCAGTGCCTCTGGAGCCGCCGGCGGTGTTGACTGCGTTGCTTACTTCGCTTCGGACGACCAGGGGAAGTTCACGTATTGGTCGCGCGTGTCGTAGCAGATATTGCCGTACATTTTGAGGTAGTAGTCGCGCCGCGCCGGGTCCTTATAGACTGCGGCGGGATCGGCGAGGTCGGCCTCGTACTGTGCGAGGTTATCGCTGGTCAGCGCGCTCGGCAGGATATCCATCGCCTGGGGAATGCTTTTGCCTTCGAGCCAGTCGGCAGCATGCTGGCCGAGCGCATATCCGAACACCGGCGACGACAATGAGATGCTCGCCTTGTAGGGGCCGTTGCCCTTCTTGATTTCGGCCACCGCCTCCGGCTCGCCGTCAATGCCGCCGAGGAACTGGTCGGGCCGTGCCTTGCCGGCCGCCTGGAGCGCCGCAAGCGCGCCAAGGACGACCGTGTCGGCACCGAGGATCACGTCGACGTCGGGGTGGGCCTGCAGGATGGTGCTCACAGTCGCAAACCCACCTTCCTTGTTGACCGGGTTGGGCGTGACGTCGGCGACGATGGTGACGCCGGGGAGGGCCTTCAAGCCATCTCGCATTGCGGCAAACCGCGGTGCAAGGAATTCGATCTGGTCCTGCGTCAGCAGGATGACGTTGGCTTTGCCGCCCAGATGATCCTTAATGTAGGCGACCGCCGCATCGGTGAGCGCCTTACCGGTGGCGTATTGCGGCGCATTGAGGAGTTCGGTGGCCGGCGGCGGCACGATGGTTGAGACGTAGCCGCCCGCCCACATGATTTCCTGCAGGCTATGGCTGAGCGAGGCTGGATCGACCGGCGCGGCAACAACCGCGCCGACCTTGGAGCTCAGGAACAACTGAACGTCGGCCACCATCTTGGCGGCGTCGTTGTTCGCCGTGGCGCGGCGATACTCGAGGCCGCGATCTTTGGCGGCCAGTGCCAGTCCGTGATCTACGCCCTGCATGAACTCGCGCTCATTGTCTTGAGCGAAGGCCAGGACCTTGGATAGACCCGGCGGGACCGCGCACGCGGCAGCCTTCGGATCGAATGGCGCAAACTTGGTCTGCACCGTAATGCCCGACGGCCCATCCTGGGCGCTGGAGATGGCAGTGCTCCCGAGCAGCATTGCGCCGGCCAGCAATGCGACTGGCAACGCTGCTCTCCGCCAGCCGGATAGCTTCTTTTCGATGGTCATGAGTCCGTTCCTCCCTCGGTGATCTGATTGTCCGGTAGCGGCGGTTTCGCCTTGCGCCGGGGTTCGCGGCTCTGCCGTACGCAGGGCGCCACGCCTCTCTCATTTGCCAGTAATTCATCTTCCAGGTTTTGAGTCAAAAACTTTTTCCAGTGGAAGTAGTAATTGGGCTGCCGTCGTATCGGATGTCGCTCAGTTGGCGAATGCCGCCTCTACGGCCTTCGCCAGCCCGAGCCCCAGCCGCCGATGCGCGTCGCTGTCCAGATGAATGCCGTCGACCGCACTCGACTCGACGATTCCCCCTGCGTCCACGAACGGCACCTCGCAACGGCCAGCCACGTCTCGCAGCAGGCCGCCTAAGAGCGCCGACTTCGCCGCGCCGCCGTAAAACATCTCGCCCAGCCAATCAACTTCCTGCATCGCCGGCGGCGCCACAAGGATCACCCTTGGGGGTGCACCTCCAGGACCGGCCTCGCTGCGCTGGATCGCCCGCACCACGATTTCAACGGAATCCGCGATATCTCCCGCTCTTGCTGCAAATCTGTGTTTGAGATCGTTGGTGCCGAGCATGACGATGACAAGGTCAAGGGGCATGTGAGATTCGAGGCAAATGGGCAGCGCCCGTAGGCCGCTCTTGTGCGCCCCCTCGATCGGATCTTCGCGCACCGTGGTCCGGCTTGGCTGCCCCTCTTCGACGATATCCCAACCGCTGCCAAGCTGCCGCCGCAAGATCCCGGGCCAACGCCGATCAGGCGCGAAGCGATGGCGACCAGTGCGCGCGAGAGTTGGCACCGCTCCATAGGTGTTGGAATCGCCGAAGCAGAGCACCGTCCGGACTTTGGTCATGTCCACCGCCTCCCTTGCCGCAAAATGAACCTGAGCCGCTGCCAGTCTCACACGCTATATCTCTCCAATGGAAGTACTATTGTGCATTGCCACGATGGCCGGCGCTTGTTAGTCCGGCGAGGGGTCGTCTGCCGCATTTTGGGTTAGCCGTTCCCGGGGCATCAATGACAGGCACTAGCTTCTACAGTTTAGAGAAGATCTCGGACGGCCGGAGTGGCGGGACCACGCAGGCCGAGACGCGCGTGTATAACGAGCGGCTCGTTGTGGCGTTGGTCCGCCGGCACGGCCAGCTGTCGAAGAGCGATCTATCGCGGCTCACGGGCCTTGCACCTCAAACCATCACCACCATAGTCAACCGCGCCGCTGACAACCAGCTGCTGCTGCGACGCGAGCCGTTGCGTGGGAGACTTGGGCAGCCTTCGGTGCCCTATGCACTCAACCCCGATGCTGCGTTCTCGTTCGGCCTCAAGGTCGACCACCGCAGCGCCGATGTCGCACTGGTCAATTTTGTCGGGGACGTTATCGCCTTCGAGCGGGTTGAGTTCGACTATCCGACCCCCAACGAGATCATGACTTTTGCCAAAGGGGCGGTCGCGCGCATGCGGCGCAAGCACAAGGCAATCCCGAACGAGCGCATTGCCGGTCTTGGCATCGCCTCGCCGTTCCATCAGTGGAATCTTGCCGAAGACGCGGATGCGCCAAAGGGACGGCTCGCCGCCTGGGGCCAGATCGACATTCGCGCCGAGCTCGATCGTACATTCGACTGGCCGGTTTATCTGTTCAACGATGCGACCGTGTGTGCCGCCGCTGAGCTGATGTTCGGCGCCGGTTCGACCTGCGCCGATTTCGTTTACGCTTATGTCGGGTACTTTCTCGGCGGCGGCTTGGTGCTCGACCATCACCTGTTTCCGGGCCGCAGCAGGCTCGCAGGGGCGCTGGGCGAAATCCCCGTGCATATCGCAGGCAAGCGCGCTGATCGGATTTCGCCATTGCGCCTCGTCGCCTCGCTTCACTCGCTTTCGGGCAGGCTGCCCGACGGCACGGGACGCCAACTCTGGTCCTCGCCGGATGATTGGGGCAACCTCGGCGGGGTGCTCACCGAGTGGATCGACGAGGTCGCCGAGGGTCTCGCCCAGGCGACCCGGGGCGCCGTTGCCCTGCTCGACGTCGACAACATCGTCATCGATGGTGCCATTCCGCCCGAGGTACGCAGGGAAATAGCCAAGGCAGTGCGGCGTAAGCTCTCGCGGGTCCTCGGAGATCGGCCGGAGCCCTTTTCGGTGCTCGAAGGCAAGTTCGGACACCTGGCACCCGCAATCGGCGGGGCGAGCATCCCCTTGCTGGTGAAATACTCGAACGATAAAGAATCGCTCTTCAAGGACTAGACGTAATTTTGCGCTTATTCGAGCGTTTCGAGTGGGAGGGGGCTCATATCTGACTTCCATGTGCTGCTCTAGGTGGCAGTCGATCTCCGGCTGCTTGGGGCAGGCAGGCTGCACAGCGGCGCGCCGGAGGCGTATATGGCTTCGAGGGCAAGTTTCAGGTTGCATCGAGAAATCCTGATCCATGGACGTATGTTTGTCCGCCGACGCTAGCGGGCGACTGCCAGCGAGCCTAGAAATTGCCAGCACGAAAGGGATCAGACCGGAACGTGTCGCCGGCCTTACTTCCGTGTAAGGCACCTTTTGGCCGTAGTTCTGTCCGGAAACGGACATTCCTCTGGCGCCCTAGCTTCCCTTGCGCACACCGAAGTCGGTGCGCCCAAGGGAAGGAAATTGAAATGAAACTCGCAGTTCTTCGCTCAGTCGCACTCGGCACAGCGCTCTCTCTCGCCGCCCTCTCCGCGACCTCGACCTTTGCTGCCAATCCCATGGTTGGTGGCGCTCCGATGATGGAGACCAAGAACATCATCGAAAACGCTTCAACCGCAAAGAACCTCACTACGCTAGTTGCCGCCATCAAGGCCGCCGGTCTCGTCTCGACGCTAGAGGGCAAGGGCCCTTTCACCGTTTTCGCCCCCACCAACGAGGCGTTCGAGGCGTTGCCAAAGGGCACTGTGGACTCGCTTTTGAAGCCTGAGAAC
>JANXSI010000301.1 GCA_025352765.1 Devosia sp.
CTTGTGGGTGATTTCCGACAGCGGGTTGGTCTGATCCATGAACTGGCTGAGCTGGCTCGAGCCAAAGAACTCGCGGACGGCAGCGGCGGCCGGCTTGGCGTTGATCAGGTCCTGCGGCATGACGGTGTCGATCTCGACCGACGACATGCGCTCCTTGATCGCCCGCTCCATGCGGAGCAGACCCAGCCGGTAGCTGTTCTCCATGAGCTCGCCGACCGAACGCACCCGGCGGTTGCCGAGGTTGTCGATGTCGTCGATCTCGCCACGACCATCGCGGAGGTTTACCAGCGTGCGGACCACTTCGACGATGTCTTCCTTGCGCAGCGTGCGCACGGTGTCTTCGGCGGTGAGTTCGAGACGCATGTTCATCTTGACGCGGCCGACGGCACTGAGGTCATAGCGCTCGCTGTCGAAGAATAGCGACTTGAACATGGCCTCGGCGGTGTCGACGGTCGGGGGCTCGCCCGGACGCATGACGCGGTAGATGTCGAACAGCGCGTCCTCGCGGGACTCGTTCTTGTCGACGGCCAGCGTGTTGCGGATGTAGGCGCCCACGGTGAAGTGGTCGATGTCGAGCACGGGCAGTTCGTCGAAGCCGGCTTCCGTCAACTTCTTGAGCAGCTTCTCGTCGATCTCGTCGCCCGCTTCCATGTAGACCTCGCCGGTCTGCATGTTGATGAGGTCCTCGGCGACATACATGCCGAAGAGATCTTCATCGGTGGCGAGCAGGTGCGTGACGCCGCTCTCGGCCATCTTCTTGGCCTGGCGGATCGAGATCTTCTTGCCGGCCTCGTGCACGACCTTGCCGGTCTTGGCGTCGATCAGGTCCTGGGTCGGCTTGCTGTTCTTCATCGACTCGGCGTCGAACGGCTTCTTCCAGCCGCCCTTCTTGTTCCGCTCGAACAGAAGGGTCTTGTAGTAGGTGCTGAGGACTTCCTCGTCGTCCATGCCGAGCGCCTTGAGCAGCGACGTCACCGGGATCTTGCGGCGGCGATCGATGCGGGCGAACACGATGTCCTTGGCGTCGAACTCGATGTCGAGCCAGGAGCCGCGGTACGGGATGATGCGGCCGGCAAACAGCAGCTTGCCGGAGGAGTGGGTCTTGCCCTTGTCATGGTCGAAGAACACGCCCGGCGACCGGTGCATCTGGCTGACGATGACGCGCTCGGTGCCATTGACGATGAAGGTACCGTTCATGGTCATGAACGGCATGTCGCCCATGTAGACGTCCTGCTCCTTGATGTCCTTGACGGAGCGGGCGCCGGTCTCTTCGTCGACTTCGAACACGATCAGGCGCAGCGTCACCTTGAGCGGCGCAGCGAAGGTCATATCGCGCTGCCGGCACTCGTCGACGTCGTACTTGGGCTGCTCGAACTCGTATTTCACGAACTCGAGGGATGCCGTATTGGAAAAGTCGGTGATCGGAAAGACCGACCGGAAAACGGATTGAAGCCCCTCATCGGGACGCCCGCCCTTGGGCTCGTCCACGAGGAGGAACTGATCATAGGAGGCCTTTTGGACCTCGATCAGATTGGGCATCTCCGTGACTTCGCGAATGCTGCCGAAGGATTTGCGAATCTTTCGACGGCCGTTGAACGTGGTAGCCATACCCGCTCCTATCTTTCTCTCGAATGTCTCGGAGGGCAAATGTCCAAAGCCCCGACTATCAGCCGTCGGACCTCAGGAAATCTGCCCTTCTTGGTGTGGTGAGGTAGTCAGTTCCGCAACTTAATTTCGCCCAGTCTCCCTATGCATCCGGGAGGTGGCGACTGCCGCTATAGTCAACACCGCGGCAGGAATACGGCAGCGCCCGTGGGCGCTGCCAAAATCGCAACACAGACGTGTTACTTGAGCTCGACCTTGGCGCCAGCCGCCTCGAGCTTCTTCTTGATGTCTTCGGCCTCGGCCTTGTTGACGCCTTCCTTGACGGCCTTCGGCGCGCCTTCGACGAGCGCCTTGGCTTCGCCCAGACCCAGCGAGGTGATGGCGCGGACTTCCTTAATGACGTTGATCTTGTTGTCACCGAAGTTGGTGAGGATCACGTCGAACTCGGTCTTTTCTTCGACCGGAGCAGCGGCAGCGGCGGCCGGCGCGGCGGCAGCGGCCGGCGCGGCGGCGGAGACGCCCCACTTCTCTTCGAGCATCTTGGACAGTTCCGAAGCCTCGAGCACCGTGAGGGCGGAGAGGTCGTCTACGATCTTGGCGAGATCAGCCATTTGATTTCATCCTGTTGTGTTTCGTTCAGTTCGAACCGTGGTGGCTCTCCCGAAAGAGAGCCGGTTAGTGCGCCTTAAGCGGCGTTGCTCTTGTCGGCATGCGCGGCCAGCACGCGGGCAATCTGCCCGCCTGGTGCCTGCAGGATCGATGCGATCCGCGTGGCGGGCTGCTTGAGCATCCCGGCCAGCGTGGCGCGCAACTGATCCAGCGACGGCATGGTCGCCAGCGCCTTGACGTTGTTGGCGTCGAGCCCGGTCTTCCCCATCGCGCCGCCAAGAACCACAAACTTGGAGTTCTTGTCGGCGAAAGCGGCCGCGACTTTCGGCGCGGTCATGGGATCCTTGGCGAAGGCGAGGACAGTCGGCCCGTTGAACAGGGCAGACATGTCCGCATTGTCGGTTTCCTTCAGAGCAAGCTTGGCCAGGCGGTTCTTGGCGACCTTCACGGTGCCTCCGGCCTGCTTCATCTGCTTGCGCAGACTTTCCAGGTCGGCGACGGTGAGGCCGGCGTTCTGCGCAACCACGATCGACCCAGCGCCCGCGAGGGCGGTCTGGAGCGACGTGATGACTTCACGCTTTTCCGCTCTTTCCACTCTTAGTCTCCACATTGGATCCGGCGTGACTGCCGGACCTCTGCCAATTGCTGCCCTCCCTGCGGAGTTCAGCGGTTGAT
>JANXSI010000116.1 GCA_025352765.1 Devosia sp.
GTCAGCAAGGGCGTCAACGGCTCGCGCATCACCAGCAAGTCGTTCGGCAAGGAACGTCCGGTCGCGATCTGCGACGATATTTCGTGCTGGTCACAAAACCGCCGTGCTGTGACCGTCATCCAGTAAGCGCGGTGGCCCGCAAGGGCCGTTGCGGAGGCATAAGCGCCGGGTGCTCGCGTTCTTGAGCCCCGGCGCTTTCTTTTTGTCGAAATTGTCCGTTACTGAGAGCGTCAAGTTCGCGCGTTCGCGTCGTTCGGAAAACACTCACGGAGATTGGATCTTGCGTCTTTCCCTTCCAAAGGGGGCGTCGCGGGGGCTCTTGGCCTTCAGCTTCGTCCTCGTCACCGGCGTCTTCGCGCCGGAATTCGTCTCTGCCCAGAGCAAGCAAGACGCGCAGGTTACGGTTCGCGTCCAGGAGCTCGAGGACACCGTCCGCACGCTCACCGGCCAGGTCGAGGGCCTGCAGTTCCAGCTCACGCAGATGCAGGAACTGATCCAGAAGATGCAGGACGACAATGAATTCCGCTTCCAGCAGCTCGAAGGCGGCGCGCCGAAGGCAGGTGCTGGAAAAAAAACTGATGCGGCAACTCAGTCCGGTGGCGTGACGCCAGCCGGTTCGTTGCCGCAGCCCGCTATGGGCGAACAGACGACTCAGACCGCGGCCAGCGCGCCGGCCGACTCGGTGCCGCCGCCCCAAACCGCTGCCGATGGTCCGGGGTTGCCGCCGGCCGATGTCGACGCGCCGGCCTCCGGCGAGACTCCGATGGACGGAGATGTCGGCCAGTCCGCCGACCCGCTCGTCGGTACCAACGGCGCAAACGGCAATGCCACGGCCCTCGGAACAGGCCGGCCGCTCGATCTCAACCTCAACAGCAGCCAGGCCCTGTCGGACGGGGACGCAGCCGCGCAGTATCAGGCGGGGTACGACGCAATCGTGCGTGGCGACTATGCGTTCGCCGAGGACCAGTTCCGCCAGTTCGTGGCGCTCTACCCCAAGGACCCGCAGGCCGCCGACGCCACCAACTGGCTGGGCGAGGCCCTGCTGCAGCGCAAGGCTTACGACGAAGCGGCCGATGTGCTGCTGACGGGCTTTCAGAACTATCCGCAGTCGCCTCGCGCCGCTGACCTGTTGCTCAAGCTCGGGATCGCCCTGGCCGGCGCAGGCGAACAGGACACGGCGTGTCGAACCTTCGCCGAAGTGACGAAGCGCTACGGAAAGCAGCCGGCGGCCTTTAACACCCGGCTGGCTGCAGAAAGGCAGAAGGCACAGTGCCCGGCCTAGACGGCGTCGAACTGGATACGCTGTTTGCGCCGGTTGCCGGTGCAGCTGTGATTGCCCTTGCGGTGAGCGGTGGCCCCGATTCGCTGGCGCTGATGCTGCTCGCCCGCGAATGGACGCGAGGCGGTGGACGCCCCCGCCTGGTGGTCTACACGGTCGATCATGGCCTCAGGCCCGAAGCGGCCGATGAGGCTGCCATGGTGATGGCCGAAGCGCAGTCGCTTGGTCTTGCCGCACGGACACTTCGCTGGGTCGGAGAAAAGCCCGAGACCGGCATCCAGGCCGCAGCCCGCAAGGCCCGCTACGGCCTGATGGCCCAGACGATGCTCGTCGATGAAGCGGCGTACCTGCTTACGGCGCATCACTTGGGCGACCAGGCCGAAACGGTGCTGATGCGACTGGCCCATGGCAGCGGTATCGAGGGGCTTCGGGGCATGGATCAGATCGCAACCGTCGCCGGATGCCGGATTTTCCGTCCATTGCTCGGCGTCGAACCCGAAGCGTTGCGCGACGTCGTTCGAGAGGCCGGATTGACGCCGGCGGTCGACCCCAGCAACCGCGATCGCCACTACGAGCGCGTCCGCTGGCGGCAATTGATGCCGGCGCTCGAGGAAATGGGCCTTGACGTGCGGCGGCTCGGGACGTTCGCCGCCCGCATGGCCGATGCCGACACGCTCGCCGCCGAGGCCACCGAATCGGCATTTGCCGCCCTTGTTCACCTCGGGCCGTCTGGGGATGCGGAAATGCCGCACGCCGGATTGATGGGTCTGCCAAGGATGGTCGGCGTCAGGTTGCTGGGCCGCGTGCTTCGACTTGTGGGGGGCGACAAGAAGCCCCATGCGCTGGGCGCGCTCGAGGCATTGCATGGAAAACTGGCGACTCGCCGGCCGCTGCGGGCCACGACACTGCATGGATGCCTGATCCAAAGCGACGGCATGACCGTTTCGATCAAGACCGAGGGCGCTCGCAATGACAGGGCGTTGCTGACGGCCAATTAACTTCAGGCTGGCACACTATTGGACTTCATGGGCCCTTAGGCGCAGCCTGGCTCCCTTGTAACGCTGCAGGGCGGGGCTTACATTCGCCGGAACACCCCGGCTCTGCTCCACTCGCCGGTCATCCAGGACAGGTTTGATGAACGTCAACTTCCGCAACTTTGCCATCTGGCTCGTCATCCTCTTTATGTTGATGGGCCTGTTCCAGGTCTTCCAGTCGACCACGCGGAACGTTTCCGTCGCCGACAAGAGTTACAGCCAGTTCGTGACCGACGTGGATGCCGGGTCGGTGACCGCGGTGACCATCGTCGATAATATCGTCCAGGGCACGCTCAAGGACGGGAGCCGGTTCGAAACCGTGATCCCGGCCAATACCGATATCGTCACGCGGCTTGAGGAACGCGGCGTCCAGATCACGGCCAAGTCGGCCGAGAGCAATCCGCTGTGGTCGGTCATTCTGTCCAGCTGGTTGCCGTTCATCGTCATTATCGGCGTGTGGTTCTTCTTCATCCGCCAGATGCAGGGCGGCGGACGCGGCGGTGCGATGGGCTTTGGCAAGTCCCGCGCCAAGCTCCTGACCGAGACCCATGGCAAGATCACCTTCGAGGACGTGGCCGGCGTTGACGAGGCTAAGCAGGATCTCGAGGAAATTGTCGAATTCCTGCGCGACCCCGGCAAGTTTCAGCGGCTCGGCGGCAAGATCCCCCGCGGTGTGCTGCTCGTCGGTCCTCCCGGTACCGGTAAGACGCTGATCGCTCGCGCCGTCGCCGGCGAAGCCAATGTGCCGTTCTTTTCGATCTCCGGCTCCGACTTCGTCGAAATGTTCGTGGGCGTCGGCGCCAGCCGCGTGCGCGACATGTTCGAGCAGGCCAAGAAGAATGCGCCTTGCATCATCTTCATCGATGAAATCGACGCGGTCGGCCGGCATCGCGGTGCGGGCCTTGGCGGCGGCAACGACGAACGTGAGCAGACGCTGAACCAGTTGCTCGTCGAGATGGACGGTTTCGAAGCGAACGAGGGGATCATCCTTATCGCTGCGACCAACCGTCCGGACGTTCTCGACCCAGCGCTGCTGCGTCCCGGCCGCTTCGACCGCCAGGTCGTTGTACCGAACCCCGATGTTTCGGGCCGCGAGAAGATCCTCAAGGTGCACGTCCGCAAGGTGCCCCTGGCTCCCGATGTGGACCTCAAGGTGCTCGCTCGCGGTACGCCGGGCTTTTCGGGCGCCGACCTGATGAACCTGGTCAACGAGGGCGCGCTGCTCGCGGCGCGGCGCAACAAGCGTTTCGTTACGATGGCCGAGTTCGAGGACGCCAAGGACAAGCTGATGATGGGCGCAGAGCGCCGCACCCTCAGCCTGACCGAGGAAGACAAGAAGCTCACTGCCTATCACGAAGCCGGGCACGCCCTCCTGGCGATCAAGATGGACGCCTCCGATCCGATCCATAAGGCGACGATCATTCCGCGCGGTCGCGCGCTGGGTATGGTGATGCGCCTGCCGGAGCGCGACCAGGTGTCGCTCACTCGTCGTAAGGCCTATGCCGATCTGGCGGTGGCAATGGGCGGACGCGTCGCCGAGGAAGAGATTTTCGGCTACGAGAAGGTGACATCGGGTGCCTCCGCCGACATCAAGATGGCAACGGGCCTGGCTCGTGCCATGGCCACCGAATGGGGTATGTCCGACAAGCTCGGCCCTCTGCTCTACGGCGACAACCAGGACGAGGTGTTCCTCGGCCGCTCAATGATGCAGCGTCAGGTCCATATGTCGGACGAGACGCAGCAGATGGTCGACGCCGAGGTAAAGCGCTTCGTCGAAGAGGGCTACACGACGGCCCAGACTGTCATCCGCGAGCACATCGACGGTTTGCACACGATCGCCAAGGCACTTCTCGAGTACGAGACGCTGACTGGCGACGAAATCCGCGGCCTTATGAACGGCCAGACGCCGTTCCGCGAAAGCGATAGCGACTCGACGCCGAAATCAACCGGCGTTCCCTCGGCCGGAAAGACGCCGCGCAAGCGTCCGGACGCCGAGCCGGACGCTGCGCCCGAGCCGCAGCCGGGCAGCTGATCGCATCAAGGGCCACCCCAGGGTGGCCCTTGTTGTTTGCGGGTTACTCTTTCCACTTGGCCCTGTAGAGCTCAGCGTTCCGCTCCCAGCTTTGGTCGGTGAAGCTGCCCGTACTGCGATGGGTCACGGAGAGCGGCCAGGTGCCGAGCCGCAATCCCTTAGCGCGCGCAGAACGGCAGAAGTCGAGATCGTAGAAGTGAAAGTCAAAGCGGGCGTCGAATCGCGCGCCCAGGCGGCGCAGCGTCGACTTGCGGGCGGCCAGCAGCACCCCGTCGAGGAGCTCGCAGGCGCCGATGATCGGACCGAAGAAGCCAACCTTGCCCATCGGCCCATCACCGTGAGCTATGGCGCCTCTCAGATGCGGAAGGTCCAAGCCCCCCGCGTTATCCGCATTGGCCCACCTCGTTTGCCCTCGCACGCGGCGCGTGTTGCCTGCCAGGCCAATGACATCGAAGATCTTGAGGCCCTCGAGAATCCGGTCGACGAAGTAGAAGTCTTCGCCCCAGACGTCGTCGTGGACGAAGACCAGAACCTCCGCTGCGTCGGTTGCGTCGATGCGCGCATTGTAGACCGACGAAAGGCCGTCTTTGTTGGAAAACCTGATCTGTGGGACGACGCGCGGATCTTGGCGGACGCGCGCCAGCGAAGCCGCGAGCGGGGCTTCAGACCAGAAAGCGGCTTCTTCGAGCCGCGTGGCGGCGACGATTTCAATCATGGGGGACGCAATGGATGTGGTCTAGCAATCGCCATCAAGCTAGTTCATTGCTGCCGCCATTGCGCGCTCAATTAACCGCGAGCTGTTCGCGATTCCCGAACCAGCCGGGATTGACGTAGACTGTGACGATATTGCCAGGGAGGCGTTTGTAAGTGGCGCGGAAGTATTTCGGGACCGACGGCATTCGCGGGCTTGCGAACGGCGACAAGCTCACACCTGATCTGGCACTGAAAATCGGCATGGCGGCGGGGCTGAAGTTCGTGCGGGGCGACCATCGCAACCGCGTAGTGATCGGCAAGGATACGCGTCGCTCCGGTTACATGATCGAAAATGCGCTGGCCGCCGGTTTCACCGCAGTGGGCATGGATGTGTATTTCCTGGGCCCGATGCCCACGCCGGCTGTGGCGATGCTGACGCGGTCGCTCCGGGCCGATCTCGGGGTGATGATCTCGGCCTCGCACAACCCCTACGACGACAATGGCATCAAGCTCTTCCGGCCGGACGGATACAAG
>JANXSI010000147.1 GCA_025352765.1 Devosia sp.
ACCAGCATGAAGCCGACAAAGGCCGCGAGCTTGACCACGGTGAGGCCGAGGATCGCCCAGAGGTTGAGGTGGAGGCCGCTCAGGCGCTCGATGACGTTGATGAAGGGATCGTGGAGTTCGACCGTCGCCGCGCCCGTGAGCCCGGCGAGCGCCGGGATCAGCACGAGGGCGAGGACCATGGCGATGTCCTCGACGATCAGCCAGCCCACGGCGATGCGGCCGCGCTCGCTTTCGACGATGTGACGGTCCTGCAGCGCCTTGAGCAGCACCACGGTCGAGGCGACCGAAAGCGCGAGGCCGAAGATCAGCCCTGCCAGCAGCGTCCAGCCCATCAAGAGCCCGAGACCGAGGCCCATGGCGGTGGCCCCGGCGATCTGCACCAGCGCGCCCGGAATGGCGATAGCGCGAACCGAGAGCAGATCCTTGAGGGAAAAATGCAGCCCGACGCCGAACATCAGCAGAATGACGCCGATTTCGCTGAGCTCGCCCGCCAGTTCCGCATTGGCGACAAAGCCCGGGGTGAACGGGCCGACGAACACGCCGGCGACCAGATAGCCGACGAGGGGCGGCATCTTGAACCGGTTGGCTATCGCCCCGAAGATGAATGCCAGCACCAGACCCGCCACGATCGTCGAGATCAGAGGTGTGTCATGCGGCATGCGGTGTGCTCCTGGGATGAACCTGTTTTTGGTTGTGGTGGCGCAAGCCAACATGGGGGCGTTCGGCCCGCCGCACAACCGCACGATGCGTCGAAAATGCAGCGAAAAGATGGGACGAGCGGAGGCACCGGACAGTCTGGCGACTTCCGGGTTTGCCATCGCGGCCCATAGGGGGGGCCGCGAACGGAGAGCGCTGGGCGCCTCCGAACTGTTGGGTGTTTTGGTGAGACACCCAGCGCTCCTCCGCGGTGGCTGTAAGGTCCAACGGCCCGGGGAGCGCGCGTTTCCGCCCAGTTCCCAAGCCGCGCCACGAGAGGTGCGACCACCCCTCCACCACCGCTGCCATCGGCGCCTCGTCAGCGCCTCGCGGGAGATGACGGCAGCGGGGGCATTATGCGCTTGGTGGGAAGGGCGTCGATAAGTTGGTGGGGATTTCGCGGAAGGGATTGGGGCGGTTGCGGAAATCCCGATGAACGGATGTCACTTAGGCTTGAGCCGGAATCCCTTCTCCCCTTGAGGGAGAAGGGGACCCCGTGCCCCTCGGGTAGCGACCGGGCTCCTCGCCCCCCACCCTTGATCCCTCCTCGCATGGGGGAGGGAGACGACTGCGACATCAGGGCCCTCACTCCCATTTCTCCGCCTCCCGGAGAGGAGGAGTCCCGACTGCCCGTCTCGTCGCCCCCTACCCGTGGTTGATCATGATATGCCGCACCGCCGTGTAGTCCTCGAGCGCGTACATACTCATGTCCTTGCCGTAGCCCGACTGCTTCAGCCCGCCATGCGGCATCTCGTTGACCAGCATGAAATGGGTGTTAACCCAGGTGCAGCCGTACTGCAGCCGCGCCGCGGTCTGCATCGCCTTGTCTATGTCCTTGGTCCATACCGACGAGGCGAGGCCGTAATCGCTGTCGTTGGCCCAGGCGATGGCGTCCTCGGGGTCGGTGAAGCGGGTGACCGACACGACCGGGCCGAACACTTCCTTGCGGACGATCTCGTCAGATTGCAGCGCCCCGGCGATCACCGTCGGCTCGAAGTAGAAGCCGCCCTGCCCCGCCGTGTGCCCACCGGTCGCGATCTCGATATGCGGCAGCGCCGCGGCGCGATCGACGAAGTCGCGCACCCGGTCGCGCTGCCGCGCCGAGATCAGCGGCCCGATCTCGTTGCTGCTGTCGTCCGCCTGGTTGTACTTCAGCGTCGAGACCGCCGAACTCAACTCCGCCACAAGCTTGTCGTGGATCTTCGGGCCGGCATAGATGCGGCACGCCGCGGTGCAGTCCTGCCCGGCATTGTAATAGCCGAAGGCACGCAGGCCCGCGACCACGGCCTCGAGGTCGGCGTCGTCATAGACGATCACCGGCGCCTTGCCGCCCAGTTCGAGATGCGTCCGCTTGATCGATTTCGATGCCGCCTCCAGCACCTTGCGGCCGGTGCCGATGTCGCCGGTGATCGAGATCATGTTGACCTTGGGGTGATTGATCAGCGCGCTGCCGACGCTCGCCCCCTTGCCGAGGATGACGTTGACGACGCCCTCGGGCAGGATCTCGGCCATCAGTTTGGCGAGCTTCAGCGCCGTCAACGGCGTCTGCTCGGAGGGCTTGAACACCACGGTGTTGCCCCCGGCCAGCGCCGGCGCGAGCTTCCACGCCATCATCATCAGCGGATAATTCCACGGCGCGATCGAGGCGACGATGCCGATCGGGTCACGGCGCACGAACGAGGTGTGGCCGGGGAGATATTCCCCCGCGATCGCGCCCGTCATGGTGCGCACCGCGCCGGCAAAGAACCGCCAGCAATCGACGATGGCGGGGATTTCGTCGTTGAGCACGGCATTGATCGGCTTGCCGCAGTTGAGCGCCTCGAGCGCCGCAAACCCGGCGGCGTCGGCCTCAATGGCGGCTGCGATCTTCAAGAGATATCCCGAGCGCTGCGCCGGCGTGGTGCGGGCCCAGCTCTTGAACGCCGATTCAGCGGCATTCACCGCCGCATCGATCTGGGCGGCAGACGCCTCCGGTACGGCTTCGATGAGCGATCCGGTGCGCGGGTTCAGCACCTGCTCAGGTGCTTCGGTGCCGGCCTCGAGGCGCGAGCCGATCAGCATTTTAGTGTCCATTTAGTCACTCCCAGGATTGGACCGGCCCAGGGCCAGCAGTCGGGTTCCTTCTCCCCTTGCGGGAGAAGGTGGATCGCGCGCAGCGCGAGACGGATGAGGGGTAGGCCAGAAGCTCGTGTCCGTCGGCCCTACCCCTCATCCGCCCTTCGGGCACCCTCTCCCACAAGGGGAGAAGGCGATCGGGCCGAGACGGCCGTGGAAGAAAGAGACCCCCACCCCTGCCCCTCCCCTCAAGGGGGAGGGGTGCCCGACTGCAGCACCGTGATGGAGGTTCTATCGCCTCCCTCCCCCTTGAGGGGAGGGATTGAGGGTGGGGGTCGGAGGCGAGCACAGCTCTCACTTCCCCATCCCCGAAACATTGTCGCCGTCGCGCGTCAGATAGTACGCCGCAAGGATCGGCAGGAACGTCACCAGTACCACGATCATCGCCACCACGTTGGTGACCGGGCGCTGGCGCGGGCGGATCAGCTCTTCGAGCATCCACAGCGGCAGCGTCTGCTGCTGGCCGGCGGTGAAGGTGGTGACGATCACTTCGTCGAAGCTCAGCGCAAAGGCCAGCATGCCGCCGGCCAAGAGCGCCGTGCCGATATTGGGCAGGATGACGTGGCGGAAGGTCTGGAACTTGTCGGCGCCGAGGTCCATCGAGGCCTCGATCAGCGATCCGGAGGTGCGGCGGAAGCGGGCCACGGCGTTGTTGTAGACCACAACGATGCAGAACGTCGCGTGGCCCAGAACGATGGTCCAGAAATTGGGCGAGATGTCGGCCAGCGAAAACGCCGAGCGGAGCGCGATGCCGGTGATGATCCCGGGTAGCGCGATGGGCAGGATAACGAGGAGCGAGATGGTTTCGCGCCCGAAGAACTTGCTGCCCGACACCGCCGCGGCGCAGAGCGTGCCGAGGATCAGCGCCACAAGTGTCGAGACCGCCGCCACCTGCACCGAGAGCGTCAGCGCCGCCCAGATGTCGGTGCGGCCCCACGCCACCGCGAACCATTTGAGCGTCAGCCCCGGCGGCGGCCAGGCAAAGGTCTTTTCCTCGGAATTGAAGGCGTAGACGAAGATCAGGAGCAGCGGCAGCAGCAGGAAGGCAAGCCCGAGGCCGGCGGCGAGCTTCAAGGGCCACGAGGCGCGCGGTCCAGCATCAGAGCGCATCGAACGCCCCCACTTTCCGCGCGCCCCAGAGATAGATCCCCATGATGACGATCGGCACCACGGTGAAGGCGGCGGCCAGCGGGATGTTTCCGGCCGTGCCCTGCTGCGTGTAGACCACCTGCCCGATGAACAGCCGCCCATTGCCGACGATCTGCGGCACGATGAAATCGCCCAGCGTCAGCGAGAAGGTGAAGATCGAGCCCGCGACGATCCCCGGCAGCGTCAGCGGCAGGATGACATGGCGGAAGGTCTTGAGCGGCGCAGCGCCGAGATCGGCCGAGGCATCGATCAGGTTGGGCGGCACGCGCTCGACCGCCGCCTGGATCGGCAGGATCATGTAGGGCAGCCAGATATAGACAAAGACGATGAAGGTGCCGATGAACGAAAAGCTCAGCGAATTGCCGCCGATCACCGGGATCGAGAGTACGGCGTCGAGCACCGGCGTCAGATGCAGTTGCGCGAACACCCAGTTGAGGATGCCCTCCTTGGCCAGGATCAGCTTCCACGCATAGACCTTCACCAGATAGCTCGACCACAGCGGCAGCATGATCGCGAGGTAGAACAGCGCTTTCCAGCGCCCCTTGACGTAGCGTGCGGCCACATAGGCGATCGGGAACGCCACGACCACCGAGGCGAGCGTCACCGCCGTGGCCATCAGCACCGTGCGGATGATGACATCGGCGTTCTGCGGCTTGAACAGCTCGGCATAGGTCGCGAGCGTGAACTCGCGCACCACCAGTCCGGAGAAATCGTCGATGTGGAAAAAGCTCTGCAGCAGCAGCGCGAACAGCGAGCCGAGATAGATGATCCCGAGCCACAGCACCGCCGGCAGGAGGAGCAGCAGCACCAGAAGCTTCGGCCGGCGCCAGAACACGTCCGACAGCGCCCCGAGTGGGCCGCCGCGTCCACGCAGGATGGCGCCCTCGACGCTCATGCCGGCTCCATCAGGTGCAGCGCATCCTTGGCGAAGCCGAGCGTCACGCGATCACCCTCGGCCGGGATGTCCTGCGTCGAGGGGATCGAGGCGTGAAGGCTGGTACCGTTGAGATCGATGAGGAGCCGCACCACGGGTCCGAGATAGCTCTTGGAAACGACGGTCCCAGTCATCCGCGACACGCCACCGCCGCCCGCCGCCATCACGTGGATGGCCTCGGGGCGAAGGCTGGCCCAGCGTTTCTCGCCGACGATCCAGTAGACGAAATCAGGCGCCAGCACATTCGACGAGCCGACGAAATCGGCGACGAAGCGCGATTGCGGCCGCTTGTAGATTTCCTCGGGCGAGCCGATCTGCTGCACCTTGCCGTCGCTGAACACGGCGACCCGATCGGCCATGCTGAGCGCCTCGCCCTGGTCGTGCGTCACGAAGATGAAGGTGATGCCGAGCGAGCGCTGCAGCGCCTTGAGCTCGTCCTGCATGCTTTCGCGGAGCTTGAGGTCGAGCGCCCCGAGCGGCTCGTCGAGCAGCAGCACTTTCGGCTTGCCGACG
>JANXSI010000243.1 GCA_025352765.1 Devosia sp.
CGACAAGGTCATGCGCCTGAACTCGCAGACAGCAACGATGGAACATGGTTTTGTTCACCTTCCCACCGAGGCGTCCTGGCTGGCCGACTATTTGCACGAGATGACGATCTTTCCGAACGGCCGTCACGATGACCAGGTCGACTCGACCGCTCAGATCCTCGATTGGTGCAAAATCCCGATCCCTGGGTCCGGCATGTTCCAATACTATCGCGAGCAGGCTGAAGCGATTGGTGGCGTCAGATCGCCGGCCACAACGACGCGGTTGCGGGCGCCGGTTGGCATTTCGCACGCGTATGGCCTCTCTGGTCGACCATACGCCGTTCATGAGGGCCACATCGACGATGTGTCCCCCGAAGACGTCGGTCCCTTTGTGGCTTCGGGCTTTGCTCGGCTCGCATAGAAGATGAGACGGACGACGCACCCGACAAAAAAGCGGATAGCTCCACCGTCATACGATATTTGTGGAATGCACAACCTCGGGCTGCGGACGGAAACCTTCGTCGCAAACAGCAGACACGGCTAACACCGTGACTAAGGCAAGCAGCTAACTAAACTAGGAAAATCTGCGTTATGATGCCATTCTAGAAAATGCGAGTTGGGTCGTCGATTTCACCATGACTCCGAAAGGGCCAAATCCAAGTAGAGGCGCTTCGCTGCGCCTTTTGGTCGGCGCTAGATGCATCTACGAAGGGTGACTTCTCCACGCAAGTGCGAACGAACTTCGACGATGCGGAAGCCAATGACGGCGCCGAGATATAAAAGTCGACACCATATCCTCACCATGCGACACTAAACTGAAGACGGACGGGGTAGTCACCTGCGTTCGGGCGTCCGGCAAACGCATTTGAGGCGACTACGGAGTGACCGTTTTGTCGCCGCCCCTCAAGCTTACAGCTCAGATGCCCCAACGGAAAACCGCCCTCGTGGTCGAGACCAATTACCTTGTCGCCTCGTCAGTGGAGGGCCCCTTGCTGGGCGCCGGCTTCCGAGTGATCGTAGCGCTCGACGCGGAGGAGGCTAAAACTGCCATCTCAACCCATCAGCTTGCTGTAGCAGTGATCGACTTCAGGCTTCAGCACGGGGGCCCGGAGGGCCTGGTTGAGCTACTAAGAGCCGCCGGGGTACCCTACGTCTTCTGCACGGCCTCAAGCACAACTGAAGTCGTGGAGTCATTTCCAGGCGCCCGTGTCGTTGAGAAGCCATTTGGGGACGACATCCTTCTGATGGTTGTCACGGAGGTCGTCAACTTTGCAACCATGACTCGACGGCTGTAATGCAGCCGCTCGCAGGACGAACTCTTGGTAGCTGACCGCCCATCCAGGATGTCATCGCACCTCTGCGGTTGGTAGGTAGCTTTCAGGCGTTCGTTCGCCGTGAGGTCGTCGCCTCCCAGTCGGACAACACAGTTGCTTTCCAGCGACCAGCTCTCGGTCTATGACAGGCAGATCGAAGCGCTGGCATCGAGGAAGAACGGCCATCAGAGGGCGATGGACGCAAACTGGTACGGCGAGATAAACGAGAGGAAATGCCTTTTATGCAAACCACCAACACCATCGCCGACAAGATTGCTGCTGAACACGATCTCACCAAATCTCAGGGCAAAGCGTTGGTCGAGAGCATGCTCAAAACGATTGGGGAGGCAGCCGCCGAAGGCGAGGAGGTGTTCCTGCCCGGATTCGGCAAATTCAAGGTAAAGTCAACTCCCGAGCGTGATGGGCGAAATTCATTGACCGGCGCGACCTTGAAGATAGCAGCGGCCAAAAAGCTGAGTTTCACGCCCGCTAAGGCGATGAAGGACAAGCTTAATAAGTAGGCGAAATATGTAATACGAGGACGCGCAACGCTCGAGGCGGCTTCGCCACAGTGTCGCGCCAAAAAAACTACCCCCGCCCTTCAGGGCTAACTACCTTGTTTGGCAGTGCAACCTTGTCCCCTTTCCTGAGTTGTGTAAGGCCGGGGGCTAGGTAAATATGCTGACGGTACTGGTCGTTGAAGACGATGCGCTGATCCGAATGGGTGCGATATCCATCGTTGAAAATGCAGGCTTTGTGGCAGTTGAAGCGGCAAGTGCAGACCAAGCAATCGCGATATTGGAAGCCCGTCCAGACATCCATCTGGTATTCACCGATGTGGACATGCCGGGCTCGATGGACGGCCTAAAGCTGGCTCACTATGTTCGTAAGCGATGGCCCGCCATCAGGCTTGTTGTCGCTTCAGGAAAGAACATCGTTACAGAGAGCGAGCTGCCCCAAGGCTCTAGATTCTTCGCCAAGCCATACGCCGATGGCGCTATCGCTCGTGCAATTGTTGAGCTCCTTGCCTAAGTGTCTGATCCGAAATTATGGTGAGTGGTATCAGCGGGTTAGCTTGACGGCTGCCCGGATCGTTGATTCAGCGGTTTTGCAACGAACCGAAGGAAATCAACGATGTGGACCGACACCACTCGGGCGCTACATTCGCGAGG
>JANXSI010000281.1 GCA_025352765.1 Devosia sp.
GCATTGATGATGCCGTCGGTTGAATACCTGAAATCGTCAGGTCTCGTCCCCGACCCCGAGGCGATCGGTCATCCGCTGCGTCAGATCCGCATCATCGACGCGACCGGCCGGCTGATCCGGGCCCCCGAGACGCTGTTCGACAGCGCGGAATCCGGTTTGCCCGCATTCGGCTGGAATTTCCCCAACGTGAAGCTCGCGGAGTCCTTCGAGGCGGCACGCGGCCGGCTCGGCAATCTGACCACCATCGAAACCACGCTCGAGGATTTCGACCTCGATGCGGATGGCGCAACGCTTCGCCTCGGCACCGGCGAGACCCTGCGTGCTGATCTCCTGGTCGGAGCCGACGGCAAGAAGTCCCGGGTGCGCGAAAGCGCCGGGTTCCGGGCCCGCGAGAACGGTTTCGAGCAGGCGGCGCTGGTCTGTGACCTTCAACTCGAGCGGCCGATCGGCGACGCATCGGTCGAATTCCACTACCCTAATGGGCCGTTCACCCTTGTTCCGGCCGGCGGCAACCGCGCCAACCTCGTGTGGATCGACGATCGTGCCGTGCTCAAGTCCGCGCAGGAAGGCCGCAAAGAGGGGCTGGCTGCGCTGTTTCGCGATAAATCGCAGCGACTGTTCGGCGCGATCGAGTTGCTCACCCCGGCCCACATGTTCCTGCTCTCGACGCTGACTGTCGATGTGGCGGGCAAGGACGGCGTCGTCCTCGTCGGCGAAGCCGCGCACGCCTTTCCACCGATCGGCGCGCAGGGGCTCAATCTGGGCCTCAGGGATGTCGCCGATCTCGCCGCAGCGCTGGCCGAGGCCGACCTCAGCAAGCCGGGCTTCGCGCGTCCCCTCAGCGAAGACTACGCCAGCCGGCGCGGTGCCGACCTCGCGCGGACCGGTCTGGTGGTCGACTCGCTGTTCCGGTCGCTTCTCGCCGAATTCCTCCCCACGCAGGCCATGCGGGCCGGCGGCCTCTGGGCGCTGAAACTGTTGCCGCCGCTGCGCCGGTCGGCATTCCAGGTCGGCATGGGCGTTCGCTGACCGCAGCATTTCGTCGAAACGCAACCGCAGATGTCGAGCGGTGGCACGGCCGGACGACTAGGCGCACAAACCATCCCGGGAGGATTCCGACATGCGCTACGCCTGCCTCGTCTACTTCGATCCACAAGTCGTCTTCAACAACAGCCCCGAGAGCAATGCCGTGCTTGGCGAGGCCGAACCCGCCCGGCAGCGCTTGGTGGCGGCGGGATTCACCGCCGAGGCCCTGACGCTGCCATCCGACGCAGTGACGGTCCGGGTCCGCGAGGGGAAAACCGCCACGACGGACGGCCCATTCATCGAGACCAAGGAAATGCTCGGTGGCCTGGTGATCATCGAGGCAGACGACATCGACGCGGCCATTCGCATTGCCGCAACCAACCCGATGGCGAAGCTCGGTGCGATCGAAGTGCGGCCGATGGTCGACTTCAGCAAGCCCCGCCCGACGTTTTGAGTCAGCCGTTACCCCAAACAAGAAGGGCGCCCGTCGGGGCGCCCTCTGCAACTCTAGCGAAATGGCCTTAGTTTGCCGGCGGAGGAGCCGAGCTCGACGCGTCCGTGCCGCCACCCGCCAGTTTCTGGCGTGCCGCTTCGGCCCGGTCGGCGAGGATCTTTTCGAGCGCCGCTTCACCGGAGGCGTTCTTGTTGAATTCGTCGAACGTCAGGGCGGCATCGCCATCATAGACACCGGTGAAGCCGGCGAGATTGATGGTGATCACCAGATCCTCGTTCTTGCGGTTCTTGGCGGTGAGGGTCAGCTTGCCGCCCTTCTTCATCGAATTGACGTAGGCTTCGTTGACGACCAGCTGGGTGGCGCAGGACTGTGGGTCGCACAGCATGTAGGGCACGCGGATCGGCTTGCCGCCGTCGATCTGCCAGGTCACGCCGAAGGGCAGCAGCACCCCGAGCGGCACGGCTGCTACGGCGAGCAAACGGCTCTCCTGGCCCGGATCGTCGCGCAGCAGGAATGAACCGAGGAACTGCTTGTTGGGGGTCACCACGACCTGCCGCAGGATGCAGGCGCGCTTCCCGTCCTTGCCCGGATCGCAGATCTTGAGCCAGTTGGCCTGCGGTGCCGCAGCTGCGGCCTGATCGCCGGTCGCCGCCGGAGCGGCGGACGAGGCATCGGCGGCCGGGGGCGGCGCGCTGCTCGAGGCGTCCTGCGCCAAGGCAGTGCCAACCGACAGCGTCAGCGCAGCAAGGGTCAAGCCTGCTGCAAGAAACGTTTTGAACGTCATCGAAATTCCTTGGGGTTCCCGAGCGAACGGCGGTTCTTGGCCGCCTTGCAGTGGCTGCCCTTCAATGGGCGAATTCGGGCAATAACATGGCCGTGAAGGCTTTCCAATTCTTTCTCGGCCCGGCTGTTGCGCCCGTGCATGGATCGCTGGTGTGCTGTTGAGGACTCGCACCCTGAACCGGTTTTCAGGCATCAATAGGACCCAACCGGGACAAATTGTGGTGACTAGGCCGCGACCTCTTCGGCAAGCTTGGCCATACGGTTGAGAATGGCAGCGGTCCCCTTGAGCCGGGACGCCGCGTTGGGCCAATCGCGCGCGAACACCAGCTTCTGGTCGGGTTTGAGCCGCACGTTGACGCCGGGGTCGGATACCATCCGCACCAGCCCCGCCGGGTTGGGGAACTCGTTGTTCCTGAGCGTAA
Source organism: Devosia sp. (assembly GCA_025352765.1). Lineage (GTDB taxonomy): Bacteria > Pseudomonadota > Alphaproteobacteria > Rhizobiales > Devosiaceae > Devosia_A. The sequence goes on from JANXSI010000281.1 coordinate 2,686, forward strand.
CCACGGCGCCCTTGGGGCCGGCTTCGACTTTTTCGACGTTGGCGGTGCGGCAGAGAGCCTTGACCAGAATCACTTTGAGGAGAGTTTCGACCTCGTCCGGGAGAGGGCCGAAGCGATCGATGAGCTCCGCACCGGCGCTGTCGATGTCGCCGATCTCCTTGAGTTCGCCGAGCTGGCGATAGAGCTGCATGCGGACCTGAAGGTCGGGGACGTAGTACTCCGGGATCATCACCGGCATGCCGAGCGAGATTTGCGGCGACCACTCGTTCGAGTCCTCGAAGTCGGTCTGGCCGTCCTTGAGTGCAGCGACCGCCTCCTCGAGCATCGCCTGGTAGAGCTCGAAACCGACTTCCTTGATGTGTCCCGACTGTTCTTCGCCGAGCAGGTTCCCGGCCCCACGGATATCGAGGTCGTGGCTCGCGAGCTGGAAGCCTGCGCCGAGACTTTCGAGCGACTGCAGCACGTTGAGCCGGCGCTCGGCCGTGTCGGTCAGCTTGCGCTGCGCCGGCACGGTAAACAGCGCATAGGCGCGCTGCTTGGACCGGCCGATGCGGCCTCGGATCTGGTAGAGCTGGGCGAGGCCGAAATGGTCGGCGTGGTGCACCACGAGCGTATTGGCATTGGGAATATCGAGGCCGGATTCGACGATGGTGGTCGCCAGCAGGACGTCGAACTTGCCGTCGTAGAAGTTGTTCATGATGTCGTCGAGCTCGCTTGCGGGCATCTGGCCGTTGGCGATGACGAAGGACACTTCGGGCACCTGTTCGCGCAGGAATTCAGCGATATCGGGCTGATCCTTGATGCGAGGAACGACATAGAATGCCTGTCCGCCGCGGTATTTTTCGCGCAGCAATGCCTCACGGATGGACAACGGATCGAACGGCGAGATGAACGTCCGGATGGCAAGCCGGTCGACCGGCGGGGTCGCCAGCAGCGACAGGTCGCGGACCCCGGTCAGCGCCAGCTGCAGCGTCCGCGGGATGGGCGTTGCCGTCAGCGTCAGCACATGGATATTGCCGCGCAGCTCCTTCAACCGCTCCTTGTGGCCGACGCCAAAATGCTGCTCCTCGTCGATGATGAGGAGGCCCAGATCCTTGAACGTCACGGACTTCGACAGCAGAGCGTGAGTGCCGACGACGATATCGACCTGACCGGCGGCGATGCCCTCCTTGGTCGCCTTGAGCTCGGCACTGGTGACCAGCCGCGAGGCCTGCGCCACCTTGACCGGCAGCCCAGCGAACCGTTCCCTGAACGTCTTGAAGTGCTGGCGGGCCAGCAGCGTCGTCGGCACGACCACCGCAACTTGTTTGCCGGACATGGCGACGGCGAAGGCGGCGCGCAGCGCCACCTCGGTCTTGCCGAAACCGACGTCGCCGCAGACCAGCCTGTCCATGACCTTGCCCGTCGTAATGTCGTCGAACACGGCCGAGATCGCGGTGAGCTGGTCCTCGGTCTCGTCATAGGGGAAGCGCGCCGCGAACTCGTCATAGGCCCCCGAGTTGATGTCGACCGGCTCCGCATGCACCAGCAGCCGCTGCGCCGCGATCTTGATCAGCTGTTCCGCCATGTCGCGGATGCGCTTCTTGAGCTTTGACTTCTTGGCCTGCCAGGCGACACCGCCGAGCTTGTCGAGCACCACGTCGCTGCCGTCGGAGCCATAGCGGCTCAGCAGTTCGATGTTTTCGACCGGCAGATAGAGTTTCGTGTCGTTGGCGTACTGGATCTCGACGCAGTCATGCGGCGCGCCCATTGCCTCGATCTGCTTGAGGCCGAGGAACCGCCCGATGCCGTGATCGACGTGCACCACGAGATCGTTCGCGGAAAGGCTCGTCGCCTCGGTCAGCGCGTCCGACGCCTTCTTCCGCCGCTGCGGGCGCAGCAGCCGCTCGCCGAGGATGTCCTGTTCGGAGAGCACCACGAGATCAGCGGTCTCGAAGCCGCTCTCGAGCGGCAGCACCACCAGAGCGCTGGTCGCCGGGGAGGTAGTGACGGCGTCCTGCCAGTTCTCGGCGAGGCGCGGATGCTTCAGCCCATGGTCGGCGAGCAACTGCGCCATGCGGTCGCGCGAGCCATCCGTCCAGCAGGCCACCACAGTATGCCGCTGCTTCTTGCCGTCGGCCTTCAGCCGATCGACCACCGCCTGGAACAGATTGACGTCCGCGGCCTGACGCTCGGCCGCAAAGCTGTGGCCGATGCGGCCGCCGGCGTCCTCGGTGCGGGTTTCGTCAGGGTGGGCAAACGATGACAGCTGGACCGCCGGTGCTGCCGCGAGCGTGTAAGGATGGCCGTCGAGCTCATAGAGTTGCTCGGGCGGGACCGGCTTGTACGGTGCGCCGGCGACCGCGAGCTTCTTGTCGGTCCGCGCCGCTTCGCGCGCCTGATAATAGTCCTTGATCTGCGCCTGCCGGTCGGCGAACGCCTCCCGTGCCTGGTCGTCGAAGACCACCGGCGCGTCATCGGTGTATTCGCCGAGCCGGTCGAGGTGATCGTAAAAGAACGCCAGCCAGTGCTCGAGCCCGGGGAACCGCTGCCCGGCGCTGATCGCCCCATACAGCGGATCGTCGCCGGTGTTGCCGCCGAACATGGTGGTGTAGCGGGCCCGGAAGCGCTTGATGGTTTCGTCGTTGAGCAGCACCTCGCTCATCGGCGCCAGCGCAATGCCCGGCAAGTTACCCGTTGTCCGCTGTGTATCGGGGTCGAAGGTGCGGATGCTTTCGAGCGAGTGGCCGAAGAAGTCGAAGCGGAGCGGCGTTTCCATACTTGCGGGATAGAGGTCGACCAATCCGCCGCGCACGGCGTACTCGCCGGTCTCCCGCACCGTCGGCACGCGGACATAGCCGTTGAGCGAGGCCCATTCGATCAGCCGGTTGCTGTCGACCACCTGCCCGGATTTTGCGGCAAAGCTCATGCCGGCGACGACATCGAGCGGCGGCAGCTTCTGGATGTAGGCGTTGACGGTGGTGAGGACGATCGCGCCGCGGGTCGCCTTGTCGGCGAGGGCCGAAATCGTCGTCATGCGGGCGGCGATGGTGACGCCGTTGGGGGAGACGCGGTCGTATGGCAGGCAATCCCAGGCGGGCAACGTGAGGATTGTATGCCCTGGCAGCATAGCGCGCAGCACGTCGTCCATGCGCTGCAGACGGCGGCCGTCGCGGGCGACGAACACCGCCGCGACCCGGGCGTTCGGCGCGGCCTTGAGCCGATCCTCGACCACGCGGGCAAGAGTCATCGGCTGCATGCCGTCGGGCACGTTGACGATGGTTCGGGTCGGGCGGGTCAGTTCGGTCATTGGGCGGACTTCAGTCGAAAGGCGATGATGGTTTGAAGCAACAGGGCGTCGATGTGCCGGGGGATCTGCTCCTGCCCCATCACCCATTTGAGGAGGTCGGCGTCTTCCTCGTCCATAAGGGCCTCGAGGCGATCAAGTTCCGGTCCCCCAAGGGCCTCGAGCTCGGTGTCGGCAAACGGCCCGAGCACCAGGTCCATCTCCTTGGTACCGCGATGCCAGGCGCGGTACCGCACCCGCCGGCGGCGCATAGGCAAATCTTCACCGGCGTCTTTTGGAGGAGCCATGAGCTGGGTGGTCTCGGGGGATGGTCAGCGTGTTTACGCTGAACCCGGCGCTCCCGCAATGCGGCATTAATGTATATACATCAATTGACTTCGGCGCTATGTATACTACGTGGAAATCACCTTCGATCCGGCCAAGCGGGAAAAGACGCTGCAGGAGCGAGGGCTCGATTTTGTCGATGCTCCGAAGATCTTTGCCGGTCGGAGGATCGAGTAGGAGGACGACCGGTTCGACTATGGCGAGGTTCGCATTATCACGATCGAGTTCCTCAGCGAGCGAATGGTCATCGTCGTTTGGACGCAGCGCGGATTGGCCCGACATGTGATTTCGATGAGAAAGGCAAATGCACGTGAGCAAGAGAAGTACAAAGGACGTCTGGGTCGACCCTGACGACGCTCCAGAACTGACCAAAGAGTGGTTCGAGAGTGCCGACGTCTATGATGGCGAGAAGTTGGTCTCGCGGGGACGGCCAAAGTCCGAAACCCCCAAAAAGGCGATCTCGCTGCGGCTCGATGCCGACGTCCTGGACAAATTCAAGGCCGATGGGCCTGGCTGGCAGGGCCGGATGAACGAAGCGTTGCGAAAAGCCGCCGGTCTCTAGCCTGCGACCCCCTCACTTATTCTCTGGGCGCCCGCAAAACCCGGGTGAGCCGAATTCATTTTGACATCCAATAAGCGTTGGCTTATGCATTAATACATAAGTCATTACTTATTGGATTCCATGCCCCAGCACAGCGCGCACCCCGGCTCGCCCGATATCGCCCTCGTCATGCGGACCCTAGGCGACAGGACACGCCGTGGCCTCTTCGAACAGATCGTCAGCCGGGGTGAAGTGACCGTCGGCGACCTGACTCGCGACTCGGGGATCTCGCAGCCGGCGGTGTCCCAGCACCTTCGCGCCCTGCGCGGCGCCGG
>JANXSI010000285.1 GCA_025352765.1 Devosia sp.
GGGCAGGCTCGTCGCAATGCCGCAGAGTGCCGAGGCGATGGTGAAGCCGATCACCGAGAACAGGAACAGACGCTTCTGGCCGATGCGGTCACTCATCCAGCCGGTCAGCGGCGTCGCGATGGCGGCGGCGACGATGTAGAAGGTCAGCACCCAGGTGATTTCGTTCTGCGCAGCGCCGAGCGAGGCCGCCATGTGCGGCAGCGCCACATTGGCGATCGTGGTGTCGAGCACCTGCATGATGGTGCCCAGCATGACCGCCACGGTCAGCAGGTTCTTGTGCTTGACCACGATCGTCGGCGCGGAAAATGTCTGCGTGGCAGCCTTGGCCATGATTGGCCTCCAAATGCAGTCGAGAACGAGCCGGCGCAGCCCGAGGGCCGCGCCGCAGAACTTACTTGCCGAGCATCTTGTCGAGCTGGCTGTGGCCGGTGTCGACGCTGACCGCAGCGCTCATGCCGGTCTTGAGCAGCGTCGCTTCGGCGCTGTCGGGCAGCTTGATGCGGACGGGCACGCGCTGCACGACCTTCACCCAGTTGCCGGTGGCGTTCTGCGCCGGGATCAGGGAGAACTCCGACCCGGTCGCTGCGCCGAGGCTTTCGACGGTACCGTGCAGCACGCCCGGGAAGGCGTCGATGGTGACGTCCGCCGGCTGGCCGTCGCGGATCGCCGTCAGCTGCGTTTCCTTGAAATTGGCTTCGATCCAGGTGCCGTGCGTCTCGACGAGGCTCGCAATGGTCGTGCCGGTCGCAATGAACTGGCCGACATTGAGATTGGCGACATTGGCGACGATGCCGTCGGCCGGTGCGACGACGGTGGTCTTGCTGAGATTGCGCTCCGCCACTTCGACCGCGGCCTTGGCCGACAGCACCGCCGGGTGGTCGTCGGTCGCGATGTCGGCCTTGCCGCCGAGCGCGGCGACAGCGGCGGCGACCTGCTGGTGGGCAAGATCGACGGCGGTCTGCGCTTCCTGGAGGTTGAGCTTCACGTCATCGAGCGTAGAGTTCGAGTTGACCCCCTGCTGCACCAGCGCGTTCTGCCGGTCAAAGGCCGCCTGGCGAATGGTCAGAGTCGCTTCAGACGCGGCGAGCTGGGCCTCCGCCGTGCCATAGGAGACCTTCATCTGCTCGACATTGACACGCGCCGTCGCCAGCGCCGCATTGGCCTGGTCGAGGGCAATCCGGTACGGCTCCGGATCGATGGTGAAGAGCACGTCGCCGGCCTTGACCAGCTGGTTCTCGCCGACCTTGACCGACGCGACGCGGCCGGCAATGTCGGCCGAGAGCGACACCTTGGCCTGCTGCACATAGGCGTTGTCGGTGTCCTGGTAGCGCCCGCCATTGAGCCAGAAATAGCCGCCGCCGAGGACGAGAACGAGCGGCACGGCAATCATCAGCACCAGCCGGCGGCTGCCCTTCTTCTTGGGGGCAGCCTCGACCGGCGCAGCGGGGGGAGTTGTGGGCTGCTGCTGGGCCGGGGCCTCGGACTGAACGGGAGACTTTTCGGCACGGGGCATGCTGACCACAGTGGCTTCGCCTGACTTGGGTTCATTGGCGCGGGCATTCATCAGACGGCTTCCTTCTGCTCGGCAGTGGTCAAATTGTTCAGATTGTCGCGGATGCGAATGAGATGGGCGGACAGGACGCGGCGATCCTCGGAACTGAGGCCGTCGAGCGACGCGGCCTGCAGATCGTCGCCGACGTTACGGGCGGTCCTCACCAGCACTTCACCCTCGGGCGTGAGCCGTGCGAGCTTGGAGCGGCTATCGTTCGGGTCGGGGAAGCGCTCGATCAGCCCGCGCTTGTCGAGCCGGTCGAGAATGCCGCTGATGGTCATGGGATCGGTGTCGATCTTTTCGGCCATCGCGACCTGCGAGATGCCCGCATACTTCTGGATCACCGCCAACGCTCGCCATTGCGGCAACGTAATGCCGTGCGTGCGCGCCTCGTCCTCGAAGCGACGGCGATAGAGCCGGGCGACTTCGTGAACCAGGTAGCCGATCGAGGCTTCTTTGGCGGGATCGTTATGCATGGAATGTTCTAAGTGTGCTTATCATAAGCGGACATATAATAAGCACTCGTACGAGGTCAACATGCATTTGCTGCAGCCCCGCTGCGACCGATTTGCATGGTTGGCGGGGCGTTAATGCCACCCGCCGCCCCAACCCAGGGCGCCGCTCCGGGCGTCGGATCGGCAAACTTCCGCGGCGCGACAAAATCCGATGCAACGAAGGGAACGCGAGGCCCGGAGCGGAATTATTGGAGGCCGAGCGACGTGTGTCGGTCGCGCTCGCATTGCCCAGATCAAGGAGCCTCCATGCCCTCTTCCACCCGCGACGTCCGGCCCGGAACGCCCACCAGCCTCGGGGCCAACTGGGACGGCCAGGGCACCAATTTCGCGATCTTTTCAGCGCATGCCGAGCGCGTCGAACTCTGCCTGTTCGACGACGGCGGCACCGAGACCGACCGCATCACGCTGCCCGAATACACCGACGAGATCTGGCACGGCTATTTGCCCGGCGTCGGCCCCGGCCAGCGCTATGGTTATCGCGTCCACGGCATTTACGATCCGCACCACGGCCACCGCTTCAACGCCAACAAGCTGCTGCTCGACCCCTACGCGCGCGAACTGGTGGGCGACGTGAAGTGGTCGGCCTCGCAGTTCGGCTACAACACCCAGAGCGAGGAAAAGGACCTGTCGTTCAGCGAGATCGACAGCGCCGCCGAAATGCCCAAGGGCGTGGTCGTCGATCCGAAAGCCTATCGCTGGGGCGGCGACACCAAGCCGGGCATCCCGTGGGCCAAAACGATCTTCTACGAAACCCACGTCAAGGGCTTCACCCAGCTGCATCCGGCGATCCCCAAGAAGCTGCGCGGCACCTTCGAGGGGCTCGGCGACAAGGCCGTGGTCGACTACGTCAAGAGCCTCGGCATTTCCTCGATCGAGCTGCTGCCGATCCACGCCTTTCCCGACGACGACTTCCTCGTCAACAAGGGCCTCCACAACTATTGGGGCTACAACACCATGGGGTTCTTTGCCCCGGCGACCCGCTACTACGGCCCGAAAGGGCTGACCGGCTTCCGCAATATGGTGCGCGCCTTCCATGACGCCGGCATCGAGGTGGTGCTCGACGTCGTCTACAACCACACCGCCGAAGGCAACGAGATGGGCCCGACCCTCTCGTTCAAGGGCATCGACAACTTCTCCTACTACCGCACCATGCCCGGCGACTCGCGCTACTACATCAACGACACCGGCACCGGAAACACCGTCAACACCAGCCACCCGCGCGTGCTGCAGATGGTCACCGACTCGCTGCGCTACTGGGCCGAGGAAATGCACATCGATGCCTTCCGCTTCGACCTCGGCACCATCCTCGGGCGCGAGCCCGATGGCTTCGACCAACGCGGCGGCTTCTTCGACGCCGTCGGCCAGGACCCCGTGCTGCGCAAGGTCAAGCTCATCGGCGAACCGTGGGACATCGGGCCGGGCGGTTACCAGGTCGGCGGCTTCCCGCCCGGCTGGGCCGAGTGGAACGACAAGTACCGCGACACCACCCGCGACTACTGGAAGAACACCGACAACACCGTGCGCGACTTCGCAGCGCGTTTCACCGGATCGGGCGATGTCTACGACCACCGCGGCCGCCGGCCGTGGGCGGGCGTCAACTTCATCACCGCCCATGACGGCTTCACCCTGCACGACGTCGTCTCCTACAACGACAAGCACAACGACGCGAACGGCGAAGGCAACAACGACGGCCACAACGACAACCGCAGCTACAACTACGGCGCCGAGGGCGAGACCGACGACCAGGGGATCGTTGCGGTGCGGGAGCGGCAGAAGCGTAATTTCCTCGCCACGCTGCTGTTCTCGCACGGCACGCCGATGATCCTCGCCGGCGACGAGTTCTCGCGCACCCAGGGCGGCAACAACAATGGCTACGCCCAAGACAGCGAGATCAGCTGGATCAACTGGAACCTCAACGACAACGCCAAGAGCCTGCAGGCCTTCACCAAACGGCTGATTGCGCTGCGGCTGGCGCAGCCGCTGCTGCATCGCGACAACTGGCGCGACCAGATGAGCGTCACCTGGCTCAACGCCGGCGGCGGCGAGCAGCAGGCCGCGCACTGGGAGGACGCCGGCGCGACCACCGTCGGCATCCGCCTCTCCCGCGACGACCTCAAGGGCCAGGACGGCATCTGGTGGGAGCTGGTGGTGCTGTTCAACCCGCATGACGGCGACGTGCCGTTCGTGCCGCCCGAGCGCGCCGAAGGCGGCACCTGGACGGTCGAGCTCGACACCGCCGACGACTCGGCCACCGGCCGCTCTCTGCCGGGTGGCCAGCCGGTGACGATGACCGCGCGCTCGCTGGTCCTCCTTCGCTAGGTCCTAGCGGCGGGAAAACACCGGGGGGCGCTTCTGCTTGAAGGCAGCGCGCCCCTCTTTCGCGTCATCTGTCGCAAAGCAGATGGTCTGCAAATCCCGCTCATAGGCGATGGCATCGGCGATGCTCATCTCCCACGCCGCCCGCAGATTGAGTTTTGCCGTTTCGGCGGCGATCGGCGCGCGCGAGGCGATGGTTGCGGCGATGGCCTTTGCCTCGGTCATCAGCGCAGCGCGCGGCACGACGCGCGACACCAGCCCCCACCGCTCGGCGGTCGCCGCGTCGATGGCATCGCCGGTCATGATCATCAGCGCTGCGTTCGAGGGTCCGACCGCATGTGCAAGATTGACCGCCATGCCGCCGCCGCCGATCCAGCCGAGCTTGATCTCGGGGGCGGCAAAGCTGGCGTGGTCCGACGCGATGCGGATGTCGCAGGTCATCGCCGTCTCGAGCCCGCCACCGAAGGCATAGCCGTTGACCGCCGCGATCGAGGGTTTGAGCAGCGCCCGCAGCGCGTCGCAATAGTCGGGCCGGTTGCGGAATGCCCAGGGCGTCTCGTAGCTGTCGAGCGTCGCAATATCGGAGCCGGCGCAGAACGCCTTTTCACCGGCGCCGGTGAGAATGACGCAGCGGATAGTGTCGTCGGTGTTGAAGCCCTCGACCGCCGCGACCAGTGCATCGGCCATGCCGGGCGTCATCGCGTTGAGCTTGTCCGGCCGGTTGATGGTGAGGATGCCGACGAAGCCGTCGCGCTCGACCAGGATGTTGTCGCTCATCGCGTCCCCCTAGAGTTCGCCGGCGGCGACGGCGCCCGACGCCAGCAGCGCCTCGATGGTGGCCGCATCATAGCCGGCTTCGGCGAGGACCTCGCGGCTGTGCTGGCCGGTGATCGGCGCGCCACGCTCGACCGTCGACGGGGTTTTCGAGAACTTGATCGGGAAGCCCGGCGTCTTCACCCGGCCTTCGGTCGGGTGGTCGTACTCGACGAAGGTGCCGTTGTGCTTGATCTGCTCGTCCTCGACCAGATCGGCATAGCCATAGACCGGCCCGCACCAGATGTCGGCGGCGCGCAGCAGCGCCAGCCACTCGGCCGAGGTTTTGGTCACCAGCCGCTCGCGGGTCTTGGCAAAGATCTCGTCGCGCCGCGTCCAGGTGTCGACCTCGTCGATCATGTCAAGAAAGCTCGGCTCGCCGATCACCGCGCCGAGGTTGGCGAGCTTGGGGAAGGCGACGATGATGAAGCCGTCACTGGTCGCGAACGCCCCATAGGGCGCCCGGATATAGACATGCGCGTGCGGCTCGGCCGAGCGCGTCTGCGGCTTGCCGGCGACGGTGAAAACCGAGAGCTCCTGCATCTGCAGCGTCGTGATCGCGTCGAGCATGTTGACCTGGACCAGCTGCCCTTCGCCGGTCCGCTCGCGATGCAGCAGCGCCGCCAGCACGCCCTCGAAGGCGGTATAGGCGGTAACGGCATCGACGAGGAACTGGCCCGCGGCGTTCGGTGGCTCGCCGGCCCGGCCGGCCGACAGCATGGCGCCCGACATGCCCTGCAGCACGAGGTCCTGCCCCGGCCGGTTCATGTAGGGGCCGTCCTCGCCATAGCCCGAGATCGAGACGTAGACGAGTTTCGGGTTGATCGCCGAAAGCGTCTCGTAGTCGAGGCCGAGGCGCTTGGCGACGCCCGGCCGGTAGTTCTGGAGGAAGACGTCGGCGGTCTTGACCAACTCCAGCATCACCGCCTTGCCGTCGGGCGCCTTGAGGTCGACCGCGAGCGAGCGCTTGTTGCGGTTGAGCGAGAGGAACGAGACGTTGACGCGGTTGCCGCCGGCTCCACCGGCCGCGGTATGGCGCTGCCACTCGCCGGTCACCGGCTCGATCTTGACGACGTCGGCGCCGAGATCGCCGAGGCGCTGCGCCGCGAACGGGCCCGCCATGGCGATCGAACAATCGAGCACGCGATAGCCGGTGAGAACGCCCATGGTTTCAGAACTCCAAAAAGATCATTCCAGCATCCAGCCGCCATCGACATTGATGGTCTGTCCGGTGATGAAGGACGAGGCGTCGGACGCAAGGAACATCAGCACATTGGCGATGTCGGCGGCGCTCCCGCGCCGCTGGATCGCCTGATGCTCGTAGATGCGTCGCGTATAGCCCTCAATATCGGGATGGATTTTCTCGGCGTCGGTCGGGAAGGCCCCGGGCGCGATGGCGTTGACGGTGATGCCGTATTTGCCGAACTCGCGGGCCCAGGCGCGGGCGAGGCCGACCAGCGCCATCTTCGATTGCACGTAAGGGGCGAGATTTTCCCAGCCGCCGGTGCGGGTGATCGAGGAGACATTGATGATGCGCCCAAAGCCTCTGGCCTTCATGCCGGGCAAGGCGACCTGCACGCAGACGATGCCGGCATCGACATTGATGCGCTGCACCAGCTGGAACTCCTCGATGGAAAAGTCCTCGAAGGGTTTTGCGGGATAGATCGCCGCGTTGTTGATGACCACGTCGAAGCCCCCGGCCGCCGCGGCAAGGCGCTCGAGGCCGGCGCGCAATCCCACAAGATCGGCGAGATCCAGCATCTCGATGGTGAGGCCGGCGAGGCGTTCGGCGTCGGCTACCGCCCGCAGCGCCGCGACCTTCGTCGGGTTGTTGTCGATGGCGACGACCCTGGCGCCGGAGCGCAACAGGTGCAGCGTTGTCTCGAGCCCGAGACCACCGGCGGCGCCGGTGTAGACGATGGTGCGGCCGGCGAGCGAGCCGAAGACGTCCCGACTCACGACCGGCCCCCGATGGGCCGGTGGTTGTTGGACGGCTCGGGATAGTCTGCATCCGGCTGCCGGGCGATCGCCGAAATGCGCGCTTCGCTCTCGGCGATTTCCGCTGCGCCGTCGAGCACCCGGAAGACCGTGTCGTAGCGGCGCTCGTCGTCATGCTCGAGCCAGATCATCTCGCCGCGCTCGCGCGCTGCCTTGTTGCCGAGCACATGATTGGTCGACGGCTCGATGCCGAGCGCGAACTGGCCCTGCTGCAAATTCTGCCACTCGTACTGGCAGGGGAACTGGTCCTTACGGGTCGTCACCTCGAGCCCGAGGCCGATGCGGTCGTTGACCAGCGCCACCGGCACCTCGCCCAAGGCGTCCACGCCCATCTCGTGCTGCCAGACCTGCTCGTGGAAATTGTGCTGCGGCCCAGGGAGGGTACGATAGCCCACCTGCTGCTTGCGGTAGTCGGCGCCGGCGTGCCCGGCCCACACCACGTCGCGGATCGGCGCGAGATAGCGCGAGCCGGCCGCCAGCACCGGATGGGCGACGTTGATGTGGTAGCAGAACATGTGCGGCGTCCGGTAGAAGCCGTGATTGACCACGCGGTCGGTGAGCCGGATGTCGTTGGTGCCGACCTCCGCCTCGATGCGGCGGATGAGGTGCAGATCCTCGCCGAACACC
>JANXSI010000308.1 GCA_025352765.1 Devosia sp.
CCGCCGTCAACGTCGCCCGCGCGGCCGCCGGCTATGGTAGCGGGCCGGTGGATCTCTGCGGACGTTGATCGGCAGCTTTAGGCCGCCTTGATCACTCGGATGAAGTTCTGGTGACCGCCGTCGGCGATCGTCTTCGACATCTGGGCGACGATGTCGTCGGTGCTGATCATGCCGCTACCGCGAACCACGAAATTGATCGTCTGGCTGGCCTGCGGCGTTGCTGCCGCGGCTGAAGCGCTCGCCGTACTTCCCGAGATCGAGTTGGTTGCGCTCTTGCTCGAGTAGCTCGTGCTGGCGATCGATGCGATCTGCGCAGCCGTGGCCGCCGCGGCAATGCCGGCGAAGATCGCGCCCGTAACGGGGCCACCCGGCAAAGCAGCGCCGGCGTTGTAGCTGTGCACGACGGCCTCGCCGCCAGATACAACCGCTCGCGCGATCGACAGCGCCTTATGGATTTCAAAGGCCTGCTTGCCTTGACCGGCAACAGCGTCGGTGATGCTCTCGAGGTTGCCGATGACGTCGTCGGCTGAGGCGGCGTAGTCCTTCGCCAAGACCTCCGCCGCTTTGCCGACTTCCTTCGCGTATGTCTGCCACGAGATGGCACCGTGGGCCAACATGTCACTGAGCTTGTCGACTTGCTTACCCATCGTGTCGATTGGAGATGCGTCGGCGCTATTCAACTGCGCGCCTTCGAGCGCCTGTTTCGCAGCGGCCTGGGCCTCGGCTTCGGCATGCAGTGCCGCAACGCGAGCCGGTGACATCTTGATGCCAGCAGCCTTGGCCTGATTTAACAGGTCTTCCTCAATGCGCGACGACGCCGCGGCAAGGCTTGAGTCGGAAAGCGCATCCCGCTCCTGGTTGAGCGCCAGAACACGTTTCTTGCTGGCCTCTATCAGGCGATCGTAGGCCTTGAGAGCGTTCGCTGCGGAGGCGTCGGGGGTGGATGGGGTGATGGTAGGTTTGGCGGGATCCATAAACCCGTCGCGGTCCTGCGCCTTTGCGCCAGTTCCGCCGCTCACAGTAATCGAGTTGACCTTGTGCAGGCCGAGCGCCCCACTGATGGCGTCGCCGATGTCTGCGCCCACTGCGACGGGATTAGCGTAATGGGTGGAGTTCTGGATGAGATTTAGCAACCCCTCGAGGTTGCCAACCTTGATGCCGTCGATCGCGTTGCGCAGGTCTTCTGCGGCGGCAGCGATTCCGCGCATTGCGAAAAGAAGGGCAGGCGCGACGGTGACACTGAAATCCTCGAACGTGACGGCAATTTGGCCCTGAATTTTGGCGAACTCGTCGTCGATTTCCTTGGCCGACTTGAGCGTCTGATCCGACAGAATATGACCGGTGCTGTCGGCCTCGTTGCCGAGGCGACGAATGCCGTCCGCACCCTCATTGAAGATGCGTCCCATATCCTGCGCCGACTTACCGAAGGCAATCGTCGTTAGGTAGTTTTTTTGCTCGGCGTTCGTCGTGTTCTTGATGAGGTTGGCGTAATTCTCGAAATCCTTCTGCACATCGCCGGTGATAGCGACATGGTTGGCCTTAAGGACGTCGTTCAGCTTGCCTGTGCCGGTCGCGGCTACGCCAAGGTTCGTCGAGAACTTGGCAAGCGCCTGCGACATAGTCTCAGTCGAGACGCCGTTCTGGCTGCCGGCGTAGTTGAGTTCCTGTAGCGCCTTAGCTGTGATGCCAATCGTCTCGGCGGTATCCTTGAGATTGGCAGCGGCCTCCACAGACTCCTTGATTTTCGCCGGTAGTTCGGCGACGCCCGATAAGAGCAGGCCTGCGCCGACGCCGGCGAGCAGGCCAGACGAGACCTCCTTGAGGAGTTTCAGACCCTCGGCGGCCTTCGCCGCGGACTCGCCCTCCACCTGAAATTTCGCGGCCGCCTTGGCCGACAAATCCGTCGCGCGCGCCGCGCTGATCGCGCCTTGTTCACGGGCCGCGTTGATCGTCTTAAGGGCAGCCTCAAGTTGCTTTTCGGCGCGGTACTCGACATCGAGCGTCTTAGAGAGCGACTCGATCTTTTTCTCGAGCGAGAGCGTCGCGCGCTCCTGGCTCGCCGACGCAACAGCAACGCTGTCCTGTGCCGCGCCGACGGCCGACAGCTTGGCCTTGAGTTCGTCGAGGCCAATAGCCTCGCCGCGCACTGTAACGCGACGTGTTACGTCTTGGTTGGCCATGCTCAGAGATCACCGGCCGGATCGAACAAGGATTCAGGTAGCGCCGGAATTTCCGGCAGCGTGCCAACGAGCTCACTGTACCTCACCGGTGGTGTCAGCACGACTGACTCAAGTGCCGCCCTAGCATCCCTGCGACCGCCGCGAGCTAGGCTAGCAAGCGCCTCTACGATCCGCCCGTGCGCGCTATCAAGGGCAGCCTCTGTTTTCCGAAGAGAGCGCAATAGGGCGTCGTTAAAGGACGCCTGCGACTCGATGAGGTGACGCTGACCATCGAGCCAATCGGCGAGCCGGAGCCCGCGTTCGGCAATGTCCGCCGGGGTCATGGATTCGTAGGCATCGGCGAGTCTCTCGCGTGCGATTTTGTTGCCCATTGCGGGTCTCCGAAAATGAAAAAGGCCCGCGCGAGGCGGGCCATGGTGGGGTGGTTGATTGTGGCTGGTGGGGAAAACTACCGCTGTTCGTCAGTACAAAATGTACAAATCGGGAACAGACTGGTATTTTGCTTGGCAGCAGTCGTCCGCAATCAAGCTGCCGCTGCTGGAACTAGAGTAAATGGCAACGAAGAACTCGCATACGGAGCATCGCTCCGACAAAACTGGTCAGTTCGTCACTACCAAGTACGGTGAGGCGCACCCCAAATCGACCACCAAGGAATCCGTGCCCAATCCGGGTCGTGGGGATACCGGCCGCGGCGGCAAGAAGTAGCCGGCCGCCGACAAAGGTTTCCATGCAGGAACAGGGCCCGTTTCCGAAAGGAAGCGGGCCTTTCTGCGTGGTGGGGCGCTAAACCTGCCCGTGCGGTGGCGGCCGTTACCAGCCCACTGCCTGAATAAAGTCCGCGCGCGTGCGGCCGTCGGGCGCTTTGACCCGCTCGAACGATAGTTTATCGCCAACCTCTACGTTTTCGAGGCCAGCTTTCTCGAGGTCTCGAATATGGACGAAGGCTTGGGTCGGCTGGGTCTCCGACGCGACGAAGCCAAAGCCTCGGCTGCGATCAAAACTAAATAGGTGTCCGTATTCACGCACCGCCGAGTTCCCCCCACGAGGTCGGTGCCGGGCCGCTGTAACGGTATGCCGAGCCGTATGGGACGACGGCGGTCAACGCGAACGTCGTCGGGCCATAGCCAGAATATGGCGCGGCCGCCTCGGCAACGGTTACGCCGTCGACGCTTATCCTCCCCGCCGAAGCCAGGTCCGCTGATTTGAACACGATCGAGACTGAGAGCGCTTCGGCGGTTTCGTTTAGATAGTCGACCTCCGCTGCGCGCTCGGCGGTGACATTCTTCCAAGACGGCATCAGAGGGCACCCTCCTTGCTGTCGCTCACTTTGGTGAGATGCACCTGCAGGAGACCGCCCTCGATCTGTTCCAAGATGTCGTCGGAAAGACCTTGGATCGTGGCGAGGGTGGAAACACCGTCGACTACGATCATCGTGTAGATCTTCGTAGCCGTCTCGTCGTCGATGTCATTGATGATGCTCTTTAACTTCTCAGATCGGCGGCCGTGAGCGAAGAATTCTGCCGACAAGAGAGATGCCAGCATCGATCGGTAGGACTTAAGCTGCGAGTGGTCGGTTGCCATGGTGGCTCCTGTTTGTGGTGTTGATTGGGGAGGCCGCCCGCGCAAGGCGAGCGGCCGCTAGTCCTCTGTTACGGCCGAGCTGCGAGGGTCACGAACGGCGAGCGGGTGGTACTTCCGACGTACGGGGTGATTGGGCTCGACCAGATCGGCTTGCCGTCGATCAACTGCGTGATGCGGAAAACAGCCTCGTCGGTGTCAAACCGCAGATGCAGCGACAAGGCTACGTTTGCGGCGGCGCTGATGGTGACGTACTGGCTGAGGTCGACCAAGCTTAGGTCGCCTACCGCGCCGAGCGCGCTAGCCTGCTCAATCGCGATCAACGGGCGCCCGTTCAGCCGGGGCCACGGATCGCCGCCCACGCCAGGATATGCATACACAACAGCATTGCCGCCGGCCGTCGCGGTGTTCAGCGTCGCAAGCTGTTCCTCTACATCCTCGTGACAGAGCCACACTGCACGACGTCTCGAGCTAATCGGGAGTCTCTTCCACATCGAGGCGACGTTAGTCGAGGTGATGGTCCCGGCTGTTTGGCCAACATCCTTCGCGACCGTCACGAGGGCAGTCGAGTTGAGGAAGCCGAGCGGCATTCCGACGCCCGTGCCCGAGATAATGGACCAGTCGAGCTTGAAGGCGAGCTCGTCGGCGAACACCTTGCGGACGTGCGCATCGAACAACGCCGCGTCCTGCATGAGCTCGTTCGATGCGTAGCAAAGCGACATCAACTTTCGCGGGGTGAACGAGACGTTGCGGAAGCGCGGGTAAGTGGCGCTCACAGTGTCGGATTCGCCAGCCCAGTATGAAAGAGCGCCGCCGTTTCTGCTGCCATCCGCGCGACTGGTTTCCGAGATGCCTGGGATCTTGGCTTCACGCATAGGGTGGTCGGTAACCCTGAAGTCGCAGAGCGGAGCGAGGATCGCCGCTTGGTAGACCGACTGAAGGATCTCGATCACAAAATTGTCCTGAATCAGAAATCCACCTGCCGTTGGATTTCCAACATTCGCGCCGGCCGGCGCGCGGACAAGCCGCGGGTCAACTTCGCCGCCTTGTTCGGCCTGGCCGATGGCAAGCACCTGCTCGCCGAGGGAGCGAAACTTTGGCTTGGTGGTGACGCCTGCCTTCACTGCCCGCATGCGCCGAGCCGCCCCGGCGGCTTGGGTCAGCAGGTCGGCAACCTGATGGGCGCGACTGACGATCTCAGAGGCTGCTTGCAGCGGGGTTGGCCGGTTGTCATTCGCCGGCGAGCGGCCGGGGGTGATCGTCTGTCGATTTGCGAGGGCCATGGGGGCGCCTTTCATCATGCAGCGTCGGGCTGCTGTTCGGTGGTGGTGGTTGATGTCGAAATGGCGGGGAGTGCCGCCTTGAGCGCCGCGAGCGCTCCGGTGACGTTCGACTGGTCGCTCTCGAGCCGCATTGCCTCTGCCTTTTCGATCGCTGATCGAAGGGCGTCGATGCGCGCGAGTATTGACGGCTTGTTGGTCGACGCGGTGGTGATTTTCGCCTTGGTCACCTGACTTGTCGTAGTCTGCACGTCGATCGCGATCGGCGCGCGTCGGGCCTCATCAATCGCTTTGTTGGCCCAACTGACAAACGCGTCGATCGACGCGTTGTCGGCGCCGGCGCGGAGCAGCCCGTTCAAGACGTCGGCCTGGCGGTCGTAAGAGAAGGAGAAATTCGATCGAGCAGAGACGGCTCGGTCCACCGCGCGTTTCGCCTCGAGCAGCGCAACCTCCGCCCTGCGCTGGCCTTCGATGGCGGAATCAACCGCCTTGGAAAGCTTCGGCAATTCTTTGGTGGCGGCCTTTTCGAGCTCGGCGAGTTCGCGTCGAAGGTCGGCGCGGGTCGCAACGCTTCTGGTGTGTTGCGATGCGAGCGCGTCCTTGACGGCCGGGGTTTGCGACAACGCGTCGATGATCTGGTCGGACCGGTCGCCCGGCCGAGTTAGAATGGCCAAGCTGGCCTCCTCAAATGGGTGGAGTAAAGGGCGTGGATTTTAGATGACGCCGAAGAGCGCCACGTAGGTGAGCGGGAGGCCCGCGGCGGCAAAACCGAGCGACCCAAAAGCCAGGCCGACTCCGATGCCGAGCAGAGCGGAGCCGGTGAACAACAGGATCTCGCGGAAGCCCACCGCGGCAGCGACCACGTCGAAAAAACGCCTCACAGGCGGGGTTCCCAAGGTTTATGTCCCACGCTCAAATTGGCCGCGGCCGTGCCGCGTGCTTTTGCCGTCCACGTCGCCTGCGAGGTAATTCGTAGTTTGGTCCCGACAGATGCCATCGCGCGCGTCTCGCGTTCGCGCATCTTCAACAGCCGGTCGAAGCGCTCCAGGCCTTCCGGATCCTTGATCCAAGCCGATTCAAAGCCGTCAATGCTCGCCGCCAGCAAACTGGCCGACGACAGGTGCCGAACGTACTGCTCGAGGAGCGTTTGTGCGGCCTTGGTCTTGAATGCGGAGGCTGGCTCGGAATCGACGATGGCAGTCCAGGCCTCGGATTGTTCCGAGGTCAAATTGACGGGCGCTTTTGGTCGGCGCTCCAGACCGCTTACCGCGGCAATTGAAAGTGAGGCGACACTGGCGCGGCCGCGTTTTTGAGTCATCGGTGTTTCCTTGAAAAAAAGAGCCGGCACCAACGTTGATGGTGCCGGCTCGTGTGCCGCGGGCATTGGTTTCCGGGAGATAGCGGAGCGCCGCGGCGCCTGCGTGAGCGCGCAGGAAAGGGAATGAAGAGCGGTGATGCCTGCCATCGACATCACCGCTCTTGAGGCCGACGGGCGGACGCCCGAACGCCCATCTGCAACGTGTTTAGGAGGTTACCACATTTCACATGTTGAGCCGGGGGGGTGTCAGGCCGCTGCCTTTTTCCCAACCTCGGCCTGCATGGCCAAGGTGCGGGCCGCGAACGTTAGCCCGTCTTTTAGCTTTTCGCGTCCGATCGTTGCGGCTGCATCAGAGGCGGCGCCGAACGCCTCACCGATTGCTCGCATCGTGGCGCGGCGCATGACGCCCATCTCGACTGCTTTCCAAAGATGGCCGCAGGCCGCGATCACTGTTCGGAGGTCTCGCCGAATATCGACAGTGACCTCCTGGCCGATCGCTCTGCCGGGATCAACGTCGCGCGGACGCTCAACGCCAGTGGTGGGTCCTGAGTTTTCGAACAGTGTGGCGATGTCATCAGCCACAAACATCAGTGCCTCCGGTATCCTGCCGGCGGCGAACTCATCTTCAATGGGAAGTCGGACGCCTCCTCGCCTGGGCAACCTAGTTCCAGTGTCAGGCGGAAGCCCGATGCCAGCTTTGAGTCGGGCGACGCGGTGATCCCACGCAATGGACGTCTCTCCCGGCAGCCGGTCGCATGGCCGTCTTAGATTGTCGTTCCCGGCGACAGGGATCCGCATTCGTTGTGGGTCGGCGATCTCGAAAAGTTCCATGGATTGGGCATCCTTTGATGATTGAGCGCAGGCGTGACTTCGGGCGGCGGGCGAAAAACAAAAATCCTTTCCGGAAAATCGAAATTCTTGCGGTTTATGGCAGCTGTGGACCCCGTCGGTAGGAAGCCCCTTGCGCTATAGCGATTCAAACCCCCTACCCCATTGCTGGCCGACACCGAGACCATCTCGCCACATACACCCTGCCCGCTCGGCACTGAATTGCGAGC
>JANXSI010000402.1 GCA_025352765.1 Devosia sp.
GCATGGGTGCGCATGCGGCCGTTGAGGCTGCGCACGCTCGCCTCGAGCCGCTGGAACGCCCGGTCCAGCCGATCGCTGGCCGCCTCGTAGGTGTCTTCGATGTCGCTCATGGCCCGCCGCAAATCACTTGAGGTGCCGCCAGTATAGCCGTTCGCTCCGCTTCGCCAACCGTTCCGGGCTGTCATTGACAGGCAAAGCGAACCTGTTAAGCCATGAACCCGCCTCGCAAGGGGCCCGGAACGCCTCGAAAATCTCAACAAACGAGCGGATTTCATGACCAATTCCAAGACCGAAGACGCAATGGCCAATGCCATTCGCTCGCTTTCCATGGACGCCGTGGAAAAGGCCAATTCGGGCCATCCGGGCCTGCCGATGGGCTGCGCCGACATCGCGACGGTGCTGTTCACCAAGATCATGAAGTTCGATCCCGCGAATCCGCAATGGGCCGATCGCGACCGCTTCGTGCTGTCGGCCGGCCACGGCTCGATGCTGCTCTACTCCTCGCTCTATCTCCTCGGCTACGAGGACGCGACGATCGACCAGATCAAGAATTTCCGCCAGCTCGGGTCCAAGACTGCCGGCCACCCCGAATACCATTTCCTCAAGGGCATCGAGACGACCACCGGTCCGCTCGGCCAGGGTATCGCCAACGGCGTCGGCATGGCGATCGCCGAGGCCAAGCTTGCCGCCGAGTTCGGCAGCGACGTGGTCGACCACCACACCTGGGTGCTGTGCGGCGATGGCTGCCTGATGGAAGGCATCTCGCAGGAAGCCATCTCGCTCGCCGGCCACCTCAACCTCAACAAGCTGACGCTGATCTGGGACAATAACGGCATCACCATCGACGGCCATGTCTCGAACGCCGATTCGACCGACCAGCTGAAGCGCTTCGAAGCCTCGGGCTGGAACACCGTTGCGATCGACGGACACGACCAGGCCGCCCTCGAGAAGGCGCTGTCGGATGCGCGCAAGAGCACCCGCCCGCTGCTGATCGCCGCCAAGACCACCATCGGCTTCGGCGCGCCCAAGAAGCAGGGCACCGAGAAGGTGCACGGCTCGCCGCTCGGCAAGGAAGAACTCGCGGCCGCCAAGGAAGCGCTCGGCATCACCTATCCGCCGTTCGAAATCCCAGCCGAAACGCTTGATGCCTGGCGCTCCGCCGGCACGCGCTCGGCCAACGCCTTTGGCGCCTGGCAGGGCCGTCTCGCCTCGATGGATGCGGGCAAGAAGGCTGAGTTCGAACGCCGCCTGAGCGGCGATCTGCCCGCCGGCCTTGCCGCGGCGCTCGACGCCTACAAGCAGAAGCTTGCGGCCGACAAGCCGAAGGTTGCAACGCGCAAGTCGAGCCAGATGGCGCTCGACGTGATCAACGCCAACACCCCCGAGACGGTCGGCGGCTCGGCCGATCTCACCGGCTCCAACCTCACCAACACGCCCGAGACTTTGCCCTTCACCGCCACCGACCGCACCGGCCGCTACATGCGCTACGGCATCCGCGAGCACGGCATGGCGGCGATCATGAACGGCATGGCGCTTCATAAGGGGCTGATCCCCTATGGCGGCACGTTCCTGGTGTTCACCGACTATGCCCGTCCGGCGATCCGCCTCAGCGCCATCATGGGCCAGCGCGTCATCTATGTGATGACGCATGACTCGATCGGGCTGGGCGAAGACGGTCCGACCCACCAGCCGGTCGAGCATCTCGCCTCGCTGCGCGCCATCCCGAACCTCTTGGTGCTGCGTCCGGCGGACGCCGCCGAAACGCTCGAATGCTGGCAGATCGCGCTCGAGAGCACCGATCGCCCGGCGATCCTCGCGCTCAGCCGGCAGAACCTGCCGACGCTGCGCGTGGACTACGTCAAGGAAAACCTCAGCGCCAAGGGCGCCTACAAGATCGCCGGCGACGACATCGCCGATGCGGTGATCTTTGCCACGGGCTCGGAGGTCGCCATCGCCGTCGACGCTCTGGCGCTGCTCAAGCAGAAGGGCATTTCCGCCAAGGTGGTCTCGGTGCCCTCGCTCGAGCTGTTCGATGCGCAGGACGATGCCTACAAGACCTCGGTGATCGGCCGCCCGCGGGCGCGCGTTGCCGTCGAAGCCGGGATCGGCTTGAGCTGGGTCAAGTTGCTCGGCGAAAAAGGGCGCTTTGTCGGCATGCATTCGTTCGGCGCCAGCGCCCCGGCAGAGCAGCTCTATGCCTATTTCGGCATTACGCCGCAGCACATTGTTGAAGCCATCAGCGAGCAGTTGTAAGACCGCCCGTCCTCCCCAGCCTTCCTATCAAGGAGCCACCAATGGCAACCCGCGTCGCAATCAATGGTTTTGGCCGCATCGGCCGCAACATCCTGCGCGCCATGATCGAAGCCGGCCGTGACGATTTCGAAATCGTCGCCGTCAACGATCTCGGCCCGGTCGAAACCAACGCCCACCTCCTGCGCTTCGACAGCGTGCATGGCCGCTTCCCGCACGAGGTCAAGGTGACCGGCGACATGATCGATGTCGGCGGCCAGAGCTTCAAGGTCACCGCGGTCAAGGACCCGGCCCAGCTCCCGCACAAGGACATGGGCGTCGACATCGTGCTTGAGTGCACGGGCATCTTCACCAGCAAGGAAAAGGCCTCGGCGCACCTGACCGCCGGCGCCAAGCGCGTCATCGTTTCGGCCCCTTCGGACGGCGCCGATTTCACCGTGGTGTACGGCGTCAACGACAAGCAGCTTTCGAAGGACCAGATCGTCATCTCGAACGGCTCGTGCACGACCAACTGCCTCGCGCCGATGGCGATGATCATGAACGAGCTGGTCGGCATCGAGAAGGGAATGATGACCACCATCCATTCCTACACCGGCGACCAGCCGACGCTCGACACCATGCACAAGGATCTCTATCGCGGCCGCGCCGCGGCGCTCAGCCAGATCCCGACCTCGACCGGTGCGGCCAAGGCCATCGGCCTCGTCCTCCCCGAGCTCAAGGGCAAGCTCGACGGCATCTCGATCCGCGTGCCGACGCCGAACGTCTCGCTCGTCGACCTCAAGTTCATGGCCAAGCGCAAGACCAC
>JANXSI010000428.1 GCA_025352765.1 Devosia sp.
TCGAAATGATCGACCACCGTGCGCTCGCCAAAACGCTTGGTGAGGCCCTTGACGTCGATGACGAGCTCGGCGCTCACGGGATCCGTCCGATGCTGACCGGCTGTCCGGGGAGAATGCCGTTCTGCTGCTGCAGGACGGCCTCGGTCAGGAACACCAGCCGGTTGCGCTCGGCACGCGAGTAGATGATGGGCGGGGTGAACTGCGGATCGGAGGCGAAGTGGCTGATCGTCGCGGTGAGCCCTGCGGCACAGCCGTCGCAGCTGACGGCGACGACGTCGCCGAGCTTGAAGAGTGGCCGGTCGCCTTCGTTGAGATAGAACAGCACCTTCATCGCGTCGCGGCCGCTGAGAGAGGCGACCGGCATGCCGGCGCCGGCCACTTCGCCCGCCTTGAAGAACAGCCGCTCGATCCGGCCATCGGCAGGCGCTGTGACGGTGCGGTCGTCGAGCCCCGCCCGGGCGTTGGCGACATCGGCCTTGGCGGCCGCGAGCGTGGCTTCGGCTGCGATCTGCTGGGCATCGCGGGCGGGGAGTTCGGCCACCTTGAGCTGGGCCTCGAGCTGAGCGACGGCGGCCTCTGCCGAGGCGAGGCTCGCCTTGTCCTGGTCGAGCTTGGCCTGCGGCACGAGGCCCTTGGCGAAGAGATCCTCGGAGCGCGTGAAGTTCTGCTGCGCCAGGTCGCGATCGGCCATCGCCTTCTGCAACGAGGCGCGGGTGACGTCGACCTCTTCCTTGCGGCTGCCGGTCTGCAGGTTTTCGAGCGTTGCCTCGGCCGACGCCGCCCGCGCCCTGGCGGCCTCGTATTGCGCCTGCTGCTGGCTCGTTTCGAGCACGAACAGCACATCGCCCGCCTTGACCGTTTGCCCCTCGCTGACCGCGAGGCGGGCGATCACCCCGCCGGTCGGGGCAGCCGCATAGGTGTAATCGTCCTCGACGTAGCCGTTCCAGCTCGGCACGGCCGGCGTGCCCAGTCCGGGGATGAATGAGAGGGCCGCCATGACCCAGGCGAAGATGCCGTTCATGGCAAGACCTCGTGCGGGTGCGGATGGTCGATGCAGGACGCGTGCATGCAAAACTCCATCAGGTGGCCATGAAGCGGCGGTCGCTCTTGGGAGCGCTGAGGCCGTCGAACAGGATGGTGAGGTGATTGTCGATCAGCCGGCCGATCTCGAGCCCGCCCGGCGGGGTGATGGCGAAGATCTCGGCCATCAGCATGTGCAAGACGATCGGCCCGATGATCGAGCGGACGGTGAGGTGCGGGTCGACCGGCCGCAGATAGCCCTCTTCGATGCCGTTCTGCAGCAGCCGTTCGACCGCGGGCAGCACCCGGTCGAGGACTTCGCGCCGGTACATCTGGGCGAATTGGGGAAAGTGGATCATCTCGCGGATGAGGAGGCGCGGAATGGCGACCATCCGGGGGTCGCTCAGCCGCCCGGCGACCATCTTGAGCACACTCGAGATCACCAGCCGCGGGTCGCCCGCATAGGTCTCGAGGACGCCGAGCGCGGTGTCGGCGATGGGCACGACCGCGCGCTTCACCAGCCCTTCGAGGATCGCTTCCTTGGAGGGGAAGTAAAGATAGACCGCACCCTTGCTGAGCCCGGCTCGCGCGGCGATGTCCTCGACCCGGGTGGCGGCAAAGCCCTTTTCGATGAACAGCGCAAGCGCGGCATCCAGAACCTCGTCCGGCCGCGCCTCGGCGCGCCGCCGGAATTTGGGTCCGCGCTCACGATCGAGATCTGACATCAGCCCTCCAAATAGCTGACCCATCGGTCAGCTATTAATAACTGACTGGTCAGTCAGATGTAAAGAGCAATTCTGCCGTGTCGGATCAGGTCCGGATTTCGGTCGAGCGAAAGCGCCCGGCGGGCCGGGTTCGGCTGTCTGCCCGGCCAGTCGACCATAGGTCTCCTGGCGTCTGTCTCCGCCGCGCTGAAGCGGCGTGGCGAGGCTCCGTCCCCGGAGCGGGTAGTCCGCGTTTTGTTGAGGCCGGAACCTCGCCAACGCAGCCGGATTTTCGAACACGACGCGCTTACTGGCCAACAAGCCGATCTTCTGGCGCCTGCGGCCGACGGTCCCGCCATGGCCGGCGGGGAACCTCGTTTGGGAGCGGGGGCGATCCCTCTCCCTGCCGCTGGCGTGACCCCGGTTTGAATCCGGGT
>JANXSI010000493.1 GCA_025352765.1 Devosia sp.
TTTGGCGATGGCTTCGAGCCGGCGACGGTCAGCCGGCGTGACGGTGATGGTGATCCCGGTGCGCATGCATCAGACTCGCATGCGCGGCGATCAATAGGAATCCCCAACCGGACTCTTACGTCAGGCGGACACCACTAGGCACCTTTGCGCCGTTGCCGAAGGAGGCCTTGCCGTGCTCCTTTTAGCCGAAGCGTTGTCGGGTCGCTGGTTTGGGGGAGCGTTGCGTTATTGGATGATCTTGAGCGAGTTTCCGCCGTCCTTTGGCGGAGGGATCGCGACCTATGGCCGCGAAATCACGGCTGCCCTACGGCAGAGTGGGCATGATGTCACAGTCTTTATTCCGGGCGAGCCGGATCAGTCCGAGGTATTCGCCAGTATCCGACCCGATGGCATCAAGGTGGTCTACGTCGGTCTGACCAGGGGCGATATGCTCGACCACGCGTTGAGCTGGTGGCAACTGTTTTCCCATCGTACCTGTGCTCACCTAGTCGAGTTGATCGCTGCCGGTGAGCGCCCGGATGTCATCGAGGTTCAGGACTATGGAGCGCCTGGCTACTACCTGTTGAAACATCGACTGCTCAATGGAGGGACGCTGGGTGACATTCCGGTGGTGATGTTCTGCCACTCACCGATGTTTGAGATCGCCGTGGCCGACGAGGTGCCGGCCTACAAGTTTCCAACCTACGGTGTTGGCCGGACCGAAAAGTTCTGTCTGATGGCTGTCGACAAAGTCATCTGCCCGAGCCAGTTTCTCGCGACCCGGCTAGCTCGATATCGTGCCGACGAGATTGCGGTCGTACCACTCCCCTATGCAATCGCCGGGTCTGGTCCGATAGCACAGCCGAACGCCCCGCCCTATGACCTGCTCTATCTTGGCAAGACCCAATACCTCAAAGGCATCGTGCACCTCCTGAGGGGTATGGAGGTGCTGTGGCGCGAGGGGAGCGAGGCTCGACTTCGCGTTGTCGGCGCCGACACGGTCTGGCAGTCACGCGAAACCTCGATGAAGGAGTACATTCGTCGCCATTATGCCGCGCAACTGGAAAGCCGACTTCTCGTGCTTGACGAAGCGATCGGACAACACGAGCTCGCGACCACCTATGCTTCGGCGCGGATCGCCTTGGTCCCGTCGCTCTTTGACAATTTTCCCTATGCCTGCGTCGAAGCGATGGCCCACGGCGTCCCCGTGCTTGGGTCGCGAACAGGTGGGCAAGCCGAAATGCTTGCCGCAGCCGACCAGCAGACCCATCTGTTCGATATCGACAATCCGCGTGACGTCGCCGATGTTGTGGGCCGAACCCTATCGCATGCGCCAACACAGATTTCGGCCGCCGGTACCGCGGGCCGCGTCGCCATCGCGGAGCTCTGCCGCCCGGCGCGCGTCGTGGCGCTGCGCGAAGAGATCCTCGCCACCTTCAGCCGGACCGGGTTGCGGAGCCCGACGCGGACCTATCCGTTCGTCAATGATGTCGAGCGGATGGAGCGACGCGGCGTTCCACTCTCCAGCCCATCTGCCATTCGCGCGACCGACGGAGCCGCCCTGCTTAGCGTCGTGGTGCCCCACTTCAACCTCAGCGCAACGATCGAGGAGACCATCGCGTCGATCATGGCGTCGGACTATCCGGCGATTGAGGTCATTGTCATTGATGATGGCTCAACCGAGGTCGCCGCTACCAAGATGCTGGGTCGGATCGAGGCGACTGCGCATCGACTTCCGCTACGGATTGAACGCATCGCCAATGGCGGGCTCGCCAATGCCCGCAATATGGGCGCCAGGCTCGCAAGAGGCGAGTACCTTGCATTTCTTGACGCCGACGATGTCGTGCGCCCGACTTATTACGCGCGAGCCATCGACTTGCTCTCAAGGTTCGAAAATGTCAGCTACGCCTATTCTTGGCTCGAGTATTTTGGCGGTTCGATCGGATACTGGATCACGTTCGACACCGATCTACCCTACCTGCTGGGGTCAAACATGACCTGCGCCACACTGGTCATTCGAACGAAGGACTACCTGGCCCACGGGCTCAACGCGCCGATCATGAAATACGGCATGGAGGACTATGAGGCCTGGATCAGTCTCGCAGCTGCCGGCAAGCTCGGTGTGGCGATTCCCGAGTTTCTGACGCGCTACCGCTTGCGGGCTGGCTCGATGTCGCGACAGTTCACGCCAAGCACCGTGACCTGGCTCTATGAACGCCTCGTCGAATTGAATTGCGGCACCTTCGAGGAATGGGGCGACGAGCTGGCGCAGCTTACGTACGCGAACGGACCAGGACGACTGTGGAACAATTTTACAGTCGGGCAAGGTGAGGTTGGATTTGTGGAGGGCGGGGCCGGGTACAATTTCCGAGTCTTGAGCACAAGCTTCACTCCGAGTCAGCAACAGGAACTGGTAGGCCTCCTGAACGACCCCACAGCCCGGCGCGTGGCCCGCGCCGTCCTCGGCACGCGATTGCATACCCCCATCCTTGCTGCTTTTCGCTTCTGGGCTCGGCTCGCGCGTCAACGCAGGTGATGACATCGATGATGGTCGACAAACCCTCGGTCACCACGTCATAACGCAGGGCAGTCCGATCAGGACACCCCGTCGAACGACCGATAGACCGCGATCGTTTCCTCGACCATCCGATCAAGGCCGAACCGAGCCGCGACGAACCTGGGACCTTCGGTCACAACGGTCTCGCGCCACTGTGGATCGTCGAGCGCGGCGATCACGGCTGCGGCCAAGGGGCCGGCCGAACGCTCCTCGATAACCGTCCCAGTCACGCCGGCCAGGACCGCCTCCGTAGTGCCGCCCACGTTGGTGGTCACCACCGGGCGGCCTACCGCCTGCGCTTCGATCATCACGTTGGGGAGCCCCTCAATGACCGACGTGAGCAGAACCACATCCATGGCCGAATAGGCCAGTCCGGCATCGGTCACTGCGCCGGCAAGGACAACGCGTTCGGTCAACTCGAGCTCCAAAATCCTGGCCCTCAAACGCGCCTCGAGCGGACCAAAGCCACAGATCAGGAAGCGCACGGCCGGGCGCAGTCCGGCGATGGCCGCTGCAGTTTCGAGCCAGAGCTCCGGATCCTTTTCGGGCACGAACCGCATCACTGTCCCGACCACTTGCGCCTCGGCCGCGATCCGGTACTGCGCCCGAAACCTGGCCGCTGCCGTAGCGGTCGCGACATGGGAAGACTCGGCCACCAGACCGTTTCGCACAACTCCAATTGCCCCTGACGGCAGGCCAAGCCAGGCTTCGTTGTCGCGGGCGCCCGCCGCAGAATTGTTGATGATCGTCACCGTGGGGTTGCGCACCAAGGCGGCGTAAGCACGCCGCAGCATGGCACTTTGCGGACGACCGCGTCGAACGACCGCCAGACTCCCCTGTTGAATGACGATGCGCGGCACACCCATGAGGCAACCGGCGAGAGCGCTGGTTACGCCCGGCCCATCGAGCCAGCCGTGGATAACTGCCGGCTGATACTGCACGACGGCCTGCAAAACCTCGACCAGGCGGCAACTCAGCCATAGGGGAAGCGGCGCGGCGTCGGCGGCGTTCAGGCCTCCTGGCAGCGGCCGCAACCGGGGGCGCCGGTTCGGCATGTCTGCAGCCCCGAACTGGACCGCAACGCCCAGATCGGCAAGTTCCATGGCATATGTTGGGGTACTCCCATCCAATCGCGTCAACGCCAACACCTTCACCTCAAACCCTCGATCGAGGAGACCTTTGACCGCCGCCACCATTTGTCGCTCGCTGCCGCCGCGCACCAGGTTCTCGCTGACCATCAGCACGCGCCTGGCCACCGGGGCATAGCTCGGTGGTCTCAATTCGGCCAAGCCCGACAAGGCACGGGTGTCTTGGTTGACTTTGGACGCTCCCCACCGCCAGCCCACGCGCTCCAGGCTTTTTTCGGCGAGCACTGCGGGCAGGAAACGCCGATAGGCACCAAGCGCGCCCGGCACATGCACAAAGGCAAAGCCCGATTTTGCCAAGTCGAGTAACCAGACCAGGCTGTCGAGCCGCTCGGCATCGAGCGCAACGATATGCCCCAATGGCCGGAACGGGAGTTTCAGGCGTTGCCGGCCTCGCGCATCAAAGCCCATGGCTACGCTTGCGGTCGACTTGTTGTAGGTTGCGTCCTTCGTTGCAGCGCGATATTCAGCGGCTCCCCGGCCCGCCAAGACGAACCGCCGCAGGCCTTTGGCGCGGGCGTAAGAGGCGGCGTCCTCCACGTCGTCATCAAGCGGCAGCCCCCCACCGGATCTGGTCACGCGGAGCGACGGCACGAATTCCTCACAGGCGGCAAGGGCAAGGCGCTCGTCGTCGTCACGGCTCGCCAACAGGCCCTGGAAGAGGGCTAGTTGCAGGATCCAGGCGTCCGCCACCCCCGACGAGGCGTTGAGGGTCGCCAGCGCGTCGCTGAAGCCTTGTCGATCGCCGTTGCGCAACGCGTCCCGGCCACGACGGAAATATGCCCCGAAGCGGGCGCCCGTCGCGGCCTCGTCTGGCGATGGAGCCAACGCCTCGGGCAGTGGTCGATCCGGCAATGCAGCCAGGAAGGCCGAGAGCCGAGCGAACTCGTCATCGCCCAGACCGCGGCCGAGGGCGTCCACACCGACCTGACGAAAGAACCCCCGCGCCAACCCGACCCGCGCGAAAAGTGCCGATGGGTGCTTGCTCAGCTCGAGGCTCCTCAAGTGTGCCTTGAAGCCGCCGATCGCCTGCCGGTAGCGATAGCGCTCACCCTCCAACAAATGCTTGCGATACGTATAGAGTGGCGAATAGTCTGGGCGATGCGCGCCAAGCGTCTGCCAGGGGACACGCTTGGAATAGCGCCGCCGGCCTACATAGACCGTGCGCCAGCCATCAATTGCGATCCGATCGACAAAATCAGTATCGGGCGAGATTGAATCGCCGAACCTGAAGTTGGCAAAACACGCGGTTCGGAACAGTTTGATCCCCACCACCAGCTCGACCAGGTCATCTCGTAACAGTCCGACTGCGATGCCGACATCTGGCCGCATCGCCCGGCGCAGCCTGGCAACGCAACTGGGATCGAGCAGCATGTCGGCGTCGACCTGTAGGAAGAACGGCGTAGTCACTTGTGCGACGCCGCTGTTGAGGGCTCGATGAAACGGTCGCACGTCGCGGACAACGATGATCGTGTCGACCGGCAGGCTTTGTGCTCGCACGCTCGCAATCGAGGCGTCGGTGGTCGATTCCCCCGTGCTCAGGACCAACGCCGTGACACCGCTCGAGACCTTTCGGGCGTCGCTCATTTGACTCGACGTCGGGTACGTGGCGCTCTTGGCGTTGACTCCCATCCTTGCAATCGTCCGAACCGCTGGACGAGGCGCAATAGCCATTTGTTCGGGGCAATCACTTGGATTGCGAGGATCGCTTTCAGTCTCGCAGATGCTGGCGTCGCTGACGCCGATCTAGTGCCCCATGGTAATGGCAAGATCGCACGCCAGTAGCTCCGGCGAGT
>JANXSI010000516.1 GCA_025352765.1 Devosia sp.
CGGAGTCGACGACGAACGACGCGGGCAGCCAGGCAGGGGAGGGGGCTCGTTACTCCTCCAGGCTCGCAGCGGATACGGCCCATGGTCCCCCCATGCCCGCCCCCGTTCCAAAAGCCCGGCCGGCCGCGAGGCGGAAACGCCACATCCAACACACACTCCTCGTGGCCTTCCGCCTCGCGGCCCCGCCCTCCGGCACCACCGGAGCGAAGCGAAGAGGAAAGTCTCCGGTGGAGGCTTTCGAGATCCCTGCACCCGCCCCGCCGAGCGCGGGGCCGCTTCCGCGCGCCCTGAAATCGGCCCTCCATGCCGCACACACCCGTCACCGCAATGCGCTATAAGCCCCCAAACCACCCGGAGACCCACATGCAACTCGGAATCATCGGACTTGGCCGCATGGGCGGCAACATCGCGCGGCGGCTGATGCTGGCGGGGCACGAAACCGTCGTTTACGACATCGACGCGGCGGCCCGCGCCGACCTCGCGACGCATGGCGCGGTGGCGGCCGACTCGCCCGAGGCGATGGTTGCCGCACTGAGCGCGCCGCGCGCCGTGTGGGTGATGCTGCCGGCCGGCAAGATCACCGAGGCGACGATCACCCATCTGGCCTCGATCCTCAGCCCCGGCGACACCATCATCGATGGCGGCAATTCCTACTACAAGGACGATGTGCGGCGCGCCGCCGAGCTCAGCAAGCTCGGGCTGCACTATGTCGACGTCGGCACCTCGGGCGGCGTCTGGGGGCTGACGCGCGGCTATTGCATGATGATCGGCGGGCCGGAGACCATCGTCCGCGCGCTCGATCCGATCTTCAAGGCGCTGGCGCCGGGGATGGGCGACATTCCGCGTACGCCGGACCGGCACGCCCACGATCCGCGTGCCGAGGAGGGCTATATCCACGCGGGGCCCGCCGGCGCCGGGCACTTCGTCAAGATGGTGCACAACGGCATCGAGTACGGGCTGATGCAGGCCTATGCCGAGGGCTTCAATATCCTCCAGGGCAAGAACGCCGATCCACTGCCGCTCGCCGAGCGCATGGAGTTCAACCTCGCCGACGTCGCCGAAGTCTGGCGCCGCGGCTCGGTGATCTCTTCCTGGCTCCTCGATTTGAGCGCCGAGGCCCTGGCCAAGGATCCGGTGCTCGACGGCTTTTCGGGCTATGTCGAGGATTCGGGCGAAGGCCGCTGGACGGTCGAGGCGGCGATCGAGGAAGCCGTGCCGGCCGAGGTGCTCACCGCGTCGCTCTACACCCGCTTCCGGTCGCGGCAGACGCACAATTTCGCCGAAAAACTGCTGAGCGCCATGCGCTTCGGCTTCGGCGGGCACAAGGAGAAGCTCGGCGAATAGCGGCTATTCGGCAATGGCGGTGCAGAGCGCGCTCATCGATTTGAGCTGGTCGGCGGGCGCGCTCCAGAGGTTGTCGCGCACTGTCGACTCCAGCGCGCACTGGCAGTAGGCGGTGCAGAACTGCGGCCCGCCGGCGCCCTCGGCCTTGCCTTTGGTGGCATTGCACGAGGCCTCGCAGGAGCGGGTAAAACTCTCGAGCTTGGCCGTCTCGGCGTTGTTGAGAGAGTTGGCGACCGGCGTGATGATGCCGAACAGCAGCGGCTGGTGGAGGAGGTAGACGATCAGGCTCCACCGGCCGAGAAACCCCACCGCCCGCACGGCGCGATTGGGCGTCGACCAGGTGAAGGCGGGGGCGTTGCGAAACAGCCGCATCGCCAGCATGCCGATGAGGAAGACGCCGAACCAGGGGAACACCGGCACGAGGTCGGCGGTCTCGGGGGTGACGCGGAAGAAACCGAGCCAGTTGAGCCAGCGCGGATCGAAGGCGTCGGAGGAATAGACCGCCGGCAGCGCCAGCGCAGCGACCGTCACCAGAATGCCGATCCAGAGCGGGGCCGTCACCAGCGCGAGCGCCAGCAGCGAGAACAGCGCGATGGCGTGCAGCACGCCGAAATAGGCGAAATAGTCGCCGAACAGCAGATAGGTCCCGAGGCTGGTCGCCAGCGCCGCGCCGACGAGGATGGCTTCCCGTCGCCAGAAGCTGCGCCAGCGGATGCCGTCGCCATGACCCAGGGTCAGGCTGGCGCCGGCGAGCAGCAGGAAGGCGGTAAGGACCGAGCGCTGGAAGGTCACCCACACTGGATCGACGCCGATGCCGGCATCGATCAGCCGATAATAGGTCAGATCCCAGCAGGCGTGGTAGACCGCCATCGCGAGGAGCGCGAGGCCGCGGTAGACATCGATCGATTGGCGGCGGGACTGTGCCAAGAGCTAGCCCCGGCCGCGATAGGGCTGAACGCCGGTGTCGGGCAGCCAGACCCCCTTGGGGACTTCGCCGGTCTGGTAGAACACGTCGATCGGAATGCCGCCGCGCGGGTACCAGTAGCCGCCGATCCTGAGCCAGCGCGGCTGGAGCGCCTCGACCAGGCGCTTGGCGGGCTGGCCGGTGATCGGGCAGAGCGCGGTGAATTCGGGAATGGCGAAGCGGATGACGTAGTCGACATCCGGATGCGGGTTGGGCACGCGGTCGAGCGGGGCGGTCAGCGGGTCGGCGGGGATTTCGGCCGGGCGGCCGA
>JANXSI010000518.1 GCA_025352765.1 Devosia sp.
CTCTGGCACGGGGTCATAGCCGTGGGTGCCGCCGGGGCGACAACGGTAGATGCGGGCGAGGCCCATCCAGCCGCCGGGCCAGAAGCCGAAACGCCAGATCGCATCGCGGGTGAACTCCGAACAGCTTGGAGCATGCCGGCAACTGCGGCCCATGAACATCGAGAGCGAATAGCGGTAGGCCTGGATCAGCGCGTAGGCCGCCAGCTTGAACGGGAAATCGACGACCCGCCAAAACCAATAGCGTACCTTGCTCACGGGTCGACCAGCGCGAGCTTGTCGAGGGCATCGGCGACCGCGTCGAACACCAGCAGCGTCGAGGTGTGGCGCGGGGCGTAGTCCCGAACGGGCTCGAGATAGGCGAGATCGGACCATTTGCCGGCCGGGGGGGTACCGTCGGCTTTCAGCATCGCCGTCATCTGTTCGCGGACGGCGCGGAACTCGGTGGCGGGCGTGCCGACGATGTAGGTTGCAACTATCGCAGCGGAGGTTTGGCCCAGAGCGCACGCCGACAGCTTGTGGCCGTAACCGGTGATCACGCCATCGTGTACGGAGATATCGACCTCGATCGAGGAGCCACAGACCCGGCTAACCCGCCGTGCCGTGGCGTCCGGATGGTCAAGGCGACCAGGCACAGGCTGATTTGCCGCGATTTCGAGGATCCGCTGGGAATAAAGATCGCTCAGGTCCATTTTGATCACATGGGTGTTTCTTGAGGCCGTCACGCCTCACCCTATATAGTCACCCTCCGGATCGATGTCAGCGGCAACGCAATTCGACATCCTGAACTGGTCCGGCATCTTCCGAGCCGCGTATCGCGTCGGCCTGAAGCGAGAAGGAAACGGGAATGGACGCCAGAGTGAACTCCAACGGCGCGACCGCCGCGCCGCATTCGACCGCTTCGCGTCCAACGCAGGCAGAAGCCGAGGCCGCCGTGCGGACCCTCATCGCCTGGGCCGGTGACGACCCGCATCGCGAGGGGCTACTCGAAACCCCTGCTCGCGTCACCAAGGCGTATGGCGAGTTCTTTGCGGGCTACGCACAGGACCCGGCCGAAGTGCTCGCCAAGACCTTCAAGGAGGTCGGCGGCTATGACGATGTGGTGCTGGTCAAGGACATCCCGTTCTCGTCCCACTGCGAGCACCACATGGTGCCGTTCGTCGGCAAGGCACATATCGCCTACCTGCCGCATGACGGGGTCGTAGGGATCAGCAAGCTCGCCCGGCTGGTCGAAGTGTTTTCGAGGCGTCTGCAGGTCCAGGAAATGCTGACCGTGCAAATCATCGACGCGCTCAACGAGCACCTCAATCCGCGGGGCGCCGCGGTGATGCTCGAGGCCGAGCACATGTGCATGTCGATGCGCGGCGTTCGCGCACACGGAGCGTCGACGATCACCCAGCGGTTCACGGGCGTCTTCGCCGAGGAAAAGGCCGAGCAAGACCGGTTCTTTGCAATGGTCAACCGCAAAGGCTGACAGCAACCGCGATCAAGTCGCGGATTTCTGCGGATGGCATAGACTGGGGGCCTTGTGTGCGAGACCCTGATGTCTGCCATCCTTAAGACCATCTGGTTCATCGAGAGCCGTTTTCGTGACAACGAGCTGTCGCTTGATGTCATGGCGGCGCATGCCGGTGTTTCGCGCTCGCATCTCAGCCGCATCTTTCCAATCGTCACCGGCCGGCAGCTTTCGACCTACCTGCGCGGTCGCCGCCTGACCGAGGCGGCAAAGGAGTTGGCGAGTGGAGCCCCCGATATTCTCAATGTGGCGCTCGATGCCGGCTACGGATCGCATGAGGCATTCACCCGCGCCTTTCGCGAGCAGTTCGGGTTGACCCCGGACGAACTGCGGCGAAGGCGCTCCCTCGACACGCTCGACCTCATGGAGCCAATCAGCATGGACAGCCCCGAGAAAGTCACGCTCGCCCCGCCTGTCATCGAAAACCGCCCGGCCTTTCGGGTCGCCGGCCTCAACAGCCACTTCACCTTCAAGACGATGGATACGCTCCCGCATCTTTGGCAGCGGTTCGGACCCTATCTGCCCGAACTGGCGTTCGACGGGCCGCCGCCGGCCTTCGGCATCACCGGACGGATGCCCGAGGGGACCGACGGCTTCGACTACATGGCGGCGGCGCCGCTTCAGAAGGGCAAGGACCTGCTTCCCGGACTAACCGAGATGACGCTCCCCGCCGGTACCTACGCGCGGTTTAGGCATGAGGGCCATATCTCGATAATTCGTGCTACCTGCGCGGCAGTCTATGAGACCGGGATTCCGGACCTCGGGCGCGAGGCGGATACCGACTGGTTCAGCTTCATCGAGTACTATGGTCCCGACTTCGAACCCTCCACCGGGCTCGGAACAGTCGAAATCTGGGTCAAGCTGAAAACCTGAGTTTTGACGGCCATGCGAGGCGGGCTTAAGACCGCCTGCATGAGCACCATTTTCGCCGACCCCAAAACCCTGACGCACGAGCAACTCGAAGAAGGCACGTCGTTCGCGCCGCGCTTCGACATGCAGGGGCTGATCACAGCCATCGCCCAGGAAGCCGGCTCGGGCCGCGTGCTGATGGTCGCCCACATGAATGCCGAAGCCCTGTCGAAAACCATCGCGACCGGCGAGGTCCACTATTTCTCGCGCTCGCGACAAGCGCTGTGGAAGAAGGGGGAGACCTCCGGCGAAGTGCAAAAGCTCATCGAGCTGCGCACCGATTGCGATCAGGACGTCGTGCTGCTGACGGTCGAGCAGACCGGACTTGGCGCGGCGTGCCACACCGGCCGCAAGAGCTGTTTCTACCGGCGACTCGATGGCGGCCAGCTCGCCGACACGGGCGAGCCGAAGCTGTTCGACCCCAAGGCGGTTTACGGCGCCTGAGATCTCAGCAGCGTGACGACCCGCTGGGCGGCGCTGTTGGCGTGGGGTTTGCTCGCCGAACTGACCGAGAGCACGCGGGGGAGCCGGGCCTTCGCAGCAAAGGGCGCAACCAGAGCTCCGCTCTCCAGTTCCTTGCCGATCAATGCTTCGTGGCCCATCAGCACGCCACCGCCATTGATGGCCTCCGCGACGGCCAGTGCATAAAGTGAGAACACCGGTCCGCGCGGAACGAAAGCCGTTTCTGGTTCAGCTACCCGCATCCAGTCGCTCCAGTCACCGGTCCAGACGGCATCGGTGAGGCAGGCGACATCGCGGAGGTCGGAGGGGGTGCGCAAGAGCCGGGCGACATCAGGAGCACAGACCGGAAAAATCACATCGTCGGCGAGCCACTCGCCCTCTCCGACTGTTCGATAGAAGAGGCTGAGGTCGAACGGGACGCGCTTGAGGTTTGGCGGCGCCTCGAGGGCCGTGATCGACACCGCGATCTCGGGAGCGGCGCGGCGCAAGCCGGGTAGTCGTGGGGACAGCCAAAGCTGGGCGACCGATGGCAAGGCCGCGATATGGACCTGCTGCGGCGCTGCCTCGGTGCGCATGGCTTGCGCAGCACGGCCCACGGCATCGAACGCAGCGACAAAGTCGGGTAGGATGCGGTGAGCGACAACGGTCAACGCGATGCTGCGGGTCAGCCGCTCGAACAGCGGGGCCCCGATTTCGGCCTCGAGGGCCTTGATGTGAGCTGCGACGGCGCCCGGTGTGACGCCAAGTTCAGCGGCCGCGGCGACGAAGCTCTCGAGGCGTGCCGCGGCCTCGAAAGCCCGAAGGGCATTCAGCGGCAAACTCCTGGGGCGCGGTGGAGAGACGGCCATTTGACTCAGATTTTCTTGGGCTAGGTTTTCAATAATCTGGTTTGCCGTCGCCGGACAAGCTTGCTGAACTATCGCAAGCCAACAGGAGCCTTGCCATGCCCTATCTCGCCGCCCGTCCCTGGGTCCCGACCGAAGCCTTCGTTCAGTCGCTGGCCGAGCGAACGGCGCGGGACACCAGCGCCGAAGTGGACGCGCGCCTCGAGGCGCTGATGGTGCGCAATGGCGAGATCCACGAGCGCGACTGCTTCAACCTCAATCCGGCCACCAACATTATGAACCCGCGCGCCGAGGCCGCGCTGTCGCGCAAGCTCGGCTCGCGGCCGTCCCTGGGCTATCCGGGCGACAAGTACGAAATGGGTCTTGAGGCGATCGAAGAGATCGAGGTCATCGCAGCCGAACTCGCCGCGGAGATCTTCGACGCGAAATATGCCGAGATCCGCATCGGTTCGGGCGCGCTCGCCAATCTCTACGGCTTCATGGCGCTGGCAAAGCCCGGGGATACGATCATCGCGCCATCGACCGCGATCGGCGGCCATGTCACGCATC
This sequence comes from Devosia sp., assembly GCA_025352765.1. Taxonomy (GTDB): domain Bacteria; phylum Pseudomonadota; class Alphaproteobacteria; order Rhizobiales; family Devosiaceae; genus Devosia_A. Next base: position 4,279 of record JANXSI010000518.1, read on the forward strand.
ACGCGGCTGGTTGCGCCGGGCTCTACGGGCTCAAGACCATCGATGCGCCGGTCGATGCCGCCAACTACAGCATCGATTTGCCGGCGCTCCGGGCCCTCGCCCAACAGCACCGACCGGTGCTGATCACGGTTGGCGGCAGCCTCAACCTGTTCCCCCATCCGGTGCGCGAGATCCGTGCCATCGCCGACGAGATCGGCGCCAAGGTGCTGTTCGACGCCGCGCATCAGTGCGGCATGATTGCCGGCAAGGCCTGGCCCAACCCGTTGGCGGAAGGCGCTCACCTGGTGACGATGAGCACCTACAAGAACCTCGGCGGCCCAGCGGGCGGATTGATCGTCACCAATGAGGCGGACATCGCGCAAAAGCTCGACGCCATCGCCTATCCGGGCCTCACCGCCAATTTCGACGCGGCCAAATCGGCGGCGCTGGCCATCACGCTGCTCGATTGGCGCGAATTCGGGAAAGCCTATGCGCAGGAGATGATCGCGACGTCACGCGCCCTCGCCGTCGCCCTCGCCGATCAGGGTTTCGCGGTCTACGGGGCCGAGCGCGGGTTTACGCAGTCGCATCAGTTCGCCATCGACGCGACCCCGTTCGGTGGCGGCCAGGCGGCGGCGAAGATCTTGCGCCAGGCGGGGTTTCTTACCTGCGGCATCGGGCTGCCCGGCAAGACCATCGATGGTGACATGAACGGGCTGCGCCTCGGCACGCCCGAACTGGTGCGGTGGGGCATGCGCCCGGGCGACATGCCACAACTCGCCGCGCTGATTATCGAGGGCCTGCGCGCCAACGACCCGGAGACGGTGGCGCCGCGGACCGCTGCGTTCCGCGGGGAGTTCGCGGAGTTGCACTATATCCGTCAGTAGTGCGGCGGCGGCGGCTCGTCCGGCTCGGCAAGCGCCGGATTGGCGGCGATCTCGCGCACGCGCTCGCCGATATTGCCGATCAGGCGTTTGAGCGTCGCGATCTCGGCCCATTGCTCGGTGATGGTCTTGTTGAGGTCCTCGATGGCCTGCTCCTGGTAGGCGACGAGGGTCTCGAGCTTTTCGATCCGGTTGGCGTCAGTCACGGTGTCCCCTCTCGAGCAGCGGGGCGATGAAAAAGCCCGCGAGAAAGCCCGCCAGATGGCTCTGCCAGGCGATCTGGATCGCATCGCTGCCCATGAGCAGCGGCAGCAACGGCACGACGCCATTGAGGACGATCCAGGTCAGCGCGAAGAAGCGTGCGGTGGGGTTCCGGACGAATTGACTGAACGTCGCGAGGTGGCGGCCGACCGCGACTCGCTCGCCCGTGTCCGGATCCACGACGACCACCGGAGGCTGGAAGATGAACCGCACGGCGACGCCCGTCAGCCCGGCGATGCCCCCCGAGGCGCCGACCAGCACTTGGAGCTGGCCCATGGTGGTCAGGGCAAAGGCGAGAGCCCCAAGCGCCGCTCCGGCGAGGAAGACCACGAGCATCCGCGCCGCGCCGTAACGCTGGGTCACCGGGGTAGCGAAGATCGCCAGCCACACGGTGTTGAGAATCACATGCTCCCAGCCGCCGTGGAGGAATGCGTGGGTGATCGGCGTCCAGAGCAGCGGCAGCCAGCTGCCATCGAAGGCTTCTGGATGGAACGCCCGATACGGCACGAAGGCGAACCAATTGAGCAGGACGGACCGGCCAGATTCGTTAAGGACGAGGCTGTCGGCGGCCTGGATTGCGATGAGCAGGGCGCACAGGACCGTCACGGCGGTCGGCAGCAAGAAGATGGGCTGTCGTTGCGCGCTGTCCCCGGGCCGTTGAATTTGTTGCTTTTTTTCGTCGCCGCTCATCGAGACTCCGGTTCCGGGGGCTTAGTCCCGATGTTATGCACAGCACCACCCCGCCATTAACCTTAAAAAAGGTTTAAGCGCGATTTCGACCGAGCGGTTTGACACTCTGCCTAGGCGGCGGGGCGATCCTTTCGGGACGTCAGCCAAGGCTCGAATATAGGTTGGCGTCGATGCAAAAACAGAGCACCAAAGCGCTCTACCAGTACTGGAATACGCTTCGCGGCGCCCGCAGCGCACCCGATCGCCGCGACATCGATCCGACCAAGATCCGGAGCGCCCTGGCCAACACCTTCATCCTCGAGTTGAACGAGACTCAGGAGTTCGACTTTCGACTCGCCGGATCGCACATCTGCTCGGCCTATGCCCGGGAGCTGAAGGGCCGCTCATTCACCCGGCTCTGGCACCCGCGCGACCGCGACGCGATGGAAACGCTGGTGCGCGCGGTGACCGAGGACCACGCAGTGGCGCTGGTGACGTTCCAGGGCATCACCGCAATCAATACGCGGATGTCGATCGAAGCCATCCTGCTTCCTGTGCGTCACAACGGCTCGACCCAGACCCGTCTGCTCGGTGCCATGACAGCCGTCGACGAGCCTTACTGGTTCGGCGCGCAGCCCGTCATCGAGCAGCGCATCACAGGGCTCCGGTTGATTTGGCCCGACGACCAATCGCACGCCGAAATCGCGCGCGACGTGGCAGCGCAGGTGCCCCACGACATCGGATTTGTCGAGACGGGTGGCGCGCATCGGCCGATGGCGGCGACGGTGTTCGGGCGACAGGCGAGACGTTACGCACATCTTGCCGTCATCGACGGCGGCCGGCAGTAAAAAACTCTGCGTCCCGGGCAATCTGCGGGGACGCAAACACACTCAGTTAACCAAAACTGGTTAGCGTCGACTCGTCAAAATGAGTGACGCTGGCCGATGCTGACCGACAATCCCTCACCGCAACGACCTTCGCGAGCCGCGCGCGTCTATGTGCAGCTTCCGCGCTTCCAGCGCGTGAAGGTTTCTGTGCTCGGCCGTTACATGCTGGCCGACCGGCGGGAGTTCCCCTGCCAGGTGCTGGAGATGTCGCCGGGTGATGCGATGGTAATCGCCCCGGTGGCGGGCGGTCCGGGTGAAAAGGTCATCGCGTATCTCGACTTCATCGGCCGGGTAGAAGGTCTGATCACCGAGGCCATCGATGGCGGCTTCGTGATGGATATCACTGCGAGCCCCCGGAAGCGCGACAAGATGGCGGCGCAGCTCACCTGGCTCGCCAACAAGGACATCCTCAATCTGCCCGAGGACCGGCGCCACGAGCGCGTTGTTCCCGACAACCGGCATTCGACGGTCGTGCTCGACGACGGGCGCCGCTACAACTGCAAGATCATCGACATTTCGCTGTCGGGCGCAGCGATCGAGTTGGCGGTGCGTCCTGCTATGGGCACACCGGTCACCCTCGGGCGCATGCGGGCTCGCGTGGTGCGGCACTTCCAGGACGGCGTGGCGGTCGAATTCACCTCGGCGCAGGAAATGCTGACCGTGGTGCAGCAGAACCTGCGGATCAACTAGGGTTAACCCCCTCTCACCGACATCGATAAAACTCGTCTAAAAACTCATCGCGAGTTTTCCAACTGGAGCAATCTGCCTGCCGCATCTTGGGTCCCATCAGGGGATTCAAGCATGTCCAACACCATCAGAATTACTGTGAGCGGGACACTGGTCGCGCTCGTGATGTTCGGTTCGCCGGCCAGTGCCGCAAACGCCACCGCGCAGCAGGTCGACTTCTCCAACCCGGCCTTTGCTCCGGTAACGGGAACGACCAGCATCCCGGTCGGCGCCAATGACTTCTGCAAGCGCAGCCGCACCGACTGTGCCCCCAATTCCCGGGTCGTCGACGTCGAGACGCTGACCAGTGCGCGCTGGGAGCGTCTGGTGGCTATCAACGATCAGGTCAACTCCGCGATCACACCCGAGACCGACCAGGACAACTACAACGTTGCCGAGTACTGGACCTACCCCACCGATGGGCGGGGCGACTGCGAGGACATCGCGCTCGAAAAGCGCCGCGAGCTGATGGCGGCGGGGTGGGATGCCAGCACGCTGCTGATGACGGTGGTGCGGGAGCGCAACGGCGACGGTCATGCCGTGCTGATGGTGCGCACCGATCGCGGCGACCTGATCCTCGATAACCAGAACGCGCGAGTCCTTGTTTGGACCGACACGCCTTACGAGTACATCAAGCGGCAGTCGCAGGCCGATGCCGGCCGGTGGGTCGGTCTCAATGACGACCGCGCAACGATCACTGCGGCGGCGAACTGAGCGCGCCCGTCCGCTCCCAATCTCGGGCGCTCCCCTGATAAGCTGCACCCGATGATCGTAGGGCCGGCCCCTCCCCCGAGGTCGGCCCTATCCTTTTCACTACTGGCAACCAGGCTCGCGCCAGACTTCTCAGGAACGCCGGCGACTCAGGGCACGATAGCGAAGTAGATTCCGAGGAAGAACAGACCGGTGACGAAACTCCAGCCGAAAGCCACGACTGCCGAGATCAGTACAGATCCGATCGAGAGCGTCCCGTCGTCCTCCTGCTTCCAACCCATCTGCAGCATGATCAGCGGCCCGCAGACGAAGCTCATGAACAGATGACCAAGCGAGTGCAAGTAGGTCTTGCCGTCGTAGCGAAGCATCGCCTCCTGGCCAATAACCCATTGATAAAAATAGGTTCCGGCCCCCGCGATCGAAATGCCGACTGCCATGATGAACCCTGCCACCATCAATTCGAACGCCATGATACTACCGCCCCGTCCGCTGCATGTTGCGTGCAGCCGTTAACTCTTCGTTAAGCATAAACGCGGCGTTATCGGCTGTCATCCCCTTGGGTTACGAGTGGTTAATTCGCACATGTCCGCCATCGCGACGCGCAAGCCGGTGGGCCATTCGGTCCCCTACAATCTCGGCGTCATATCACTCACGCTGGCAGTGGCGGGGTTGGCCCTCGCGTATGGCATCGACGCCCTCGGGCGCCAGCACGCCCAAGCGGCGCGCACGGGGACGGTGAGCCGCACCCTCGGCAGTACCGAACTCATCATTCCTGCGGCGCTGCTCGCCGGCGACAGCGCGCCGGCAGCTGGCGGTTTTGCCAAGCAGGTCGATCTTTCCCTCAATCTTCCCCTCGGACCCGGCGGCGCCGTGCGCAAGGTCGACGTGACCCTGACGCAGCGCAGCCGGATCCGACCCAGCGCTAGCCTGCTCGACGGGGTGTACCTGCACCAGTTCATGCCGGAGCAGTTGAGCGGCCCGGCCGGCCTGGTCGGTAAGCCCCTGTCGGCGGCCGCCGGCTATGAGGACGAGACGGTCTGGTACGATCCCCTCGCCGCTTCGCCGTTCGTGGCCAAGTGCCAGGCCCCGATCGTCACTGGAGAGCAGGCGCGCTGCCTGCGATCGGTTTATCTGGGATCGGGACTGGCCGCGGTCTACGGCTTCGACGAGGACGTGCTGAGCAACTGGAAGCGGTTCGACGCCGAATTGCACCCGTTGCTCGACAAGATCGGAGCCCTCTAGCGCGGCCGTCAAGCGACCGGTTCAACCACCACTGCGGTGCCGTAGGCTAGCATTTCCGTGATGCCGTCGGTGATTTCGTTGGAATCGTAGCGCATGGCGATCACCGCGTTGGCGCCTTCCTGCTCGGCGTGTGCGATCATCAGGTTCAACGCTTCCTGCCGCGCCTGCTCGGCAAGGTTAGTGAAGATCGACAGGTTGCCGCCCACCAGCGATTGCAGCGCGCCGCCGAAATTGCCGATGATCGACCGCGAGCGCACGGTGATACCGCGCACCAGCCCGATGACGCGGACGATTCGATGGCCGGGCAGATCGTTGGTGGTGGCGATGATCATCTTGCGATTGCCTCGGCCTATTTGATGCCGGCGAGATCCTCTTCGAGGATCGCCATGGTGAAATTGTAGGATTTGTCGCCGTCTTCGTCATCGACGTAGATCAGCCCGAGAAATTCCTCTCCGAGATAGACTTCGACGCTGTCGTTCTGCTTGTTGCGCGGACGGACGTCGATGGCGCGGTTGTTGAATTTCTCCTGCAGGTAGGTCTGC
>JANXSI010000521.1 GCA_025352765.1 Devosia sp.
GTCAATGAGCGCGTTCTCGATGAACGGGACCCGCATTTCGATCGACGCGGCCATACCCATATGGTCATGGCGATGGAGGAGCCAAGCCAAGTGCCCCTCGATATCGGCCAGTCCATTGACGATGAAGGCGCGATGGGCTGAATCAGACACTGCCGACATCCTACCGAACGCTATTCCCGGTGCGACATAGCGGTTTGCATCAAGTGCCAGTGCACGCCGTAGCCCGGTCGTATAGTCACCGCTTGAGGTCTCGGAATGGATGGGGAGCATCTCCCAGTCGACCCGGCGTCCCTTGCGGATGAGCCAGCCGAAAAGTCGGCGGTTACGCCATCGCTTATAGGCGGCCATATGCGGTTCATAGCCCCCGAACAGCTCGTCGGCGCCCTCGCCGGTGAGCAAGACCTTGATTCCGTCGGAGCGGCAGGCCTGCGCTACCGCAAGTAGGGCCGGCTCGCTGGGATGGTAGGTAGGGCCGTCGAGGTGGCGGATGGCGAGCGCCCAGAGGCGCAAATAATCGGGTCGTTCAACCGTTATCCGCCGAATGGGGATGCCGATATGTCGCCCGACGAGTTCCGCCTGCCCCCCCTCGCCCGAACCGGGCGGCACATCTGCGACGTAGCCGACCAGATTGGGCAAACGGTCATGCGCGTAGGCTGCGATAAGGCTAGAATCGACGCCCCCGCTGCACATCGCCGCGATTGGGGAATCGCTGGCAAGATGCAGGTCAACACTTTCCTGCAACGCTTGTGCAAGCCGCTCGGTGCCTGCTCGAAAGTCGAATTTCCTGTCCGATTCAACTAGGCGCATCGGGTCGAGCGCTGAAGTGAGATCGAAATAGCGATGTCTGACGACGCCTTGAACGCCAACGCGCATCCAAGTGCCCGATGCGAGGCCGCGGATCCCCGAATATAGCGTGGCCGTCGGCTGCGCAGTGCCGAGAAGCCGGCGCTGAACCGCCCCAGCATCAATCGGCAATGCCAGTCGAGTTAGCGCTGAAAGACCCTTAACCTCCGAAGCAAAGCATATCTCTCGCGACGTTTCAGCGACGTAGAGTTGCTTGATCCCGAAACGGTCGCGCGCCAGCCAAAGTGTGTTAGCGCGCCTGTCGAAATAGGCGAAAGCGAACATGCCGTTGAGCAACGGGATTGTCCGCTCAGGGCCCCAGTGGTGAAGTGCTTCAAGTAGAACCTCGGCGTCCGAATGACCAAGAAACCTGACGCCTTCCCGCTCGAGGTCATGCCGCAGCTCACGGTAATTGTAGATTTCCCCATTGTAGGAAAGAACGCCTCGCTGGTCACTTGACAGCATCGGTTGGTGACCGGCGGCCGACAAGTCGATGATTGACAAGCGGCGATGTCCGAGGCCGAAAGAACCGTCGCTCCAAACGCCTGAATCATCGGGCCCGCGATGCGCAAGTGGCGTGAGCATCTTGTGAAGATCGTTTGGATCGACCGAACCGCCGTCGTGTCGCCAGATCCCTACTACTCCGCACATCAACCGCCCCCTGACCGGCTTGACTCGTCCGCGGCGCGAGTTTGCCCCAGATGTCGCAGCAGGGGCCCCGGTGCACGATAGGTCGCGGCTTTGCGCGTTCCCGTTCGCATCCGCTCCTTCCAGGGGTACTCACCCAACATGAAATCCACGGTCTTGAAGCCCTCGGCCTGCATTTGTATCATCGCGTGTAGACGGATAACTGTCCCGATCGACATGCTCGGAAAGTTGGGGTCGAACGCTTCCTTTGACAGGTAGCAGGTGTCGGCCGCGCAAAACACTAGCTCGACAGCGATCGTCTGGCGATCGAGCTTTAGCGCATACACTCGGCAGGCGTTTGACGTGAGACCGTCAAGCGCGGCGCAAATGAAGAGCTGCGTGGTCTCCGGGTCAACGAACCAACTGTAGAGCTTTCCGTCCTGCCTAAAGGCGATCAGCCTTGGTCACAAAGAGCCACGTCACTGCCTGCGTCACCTCTTCGCGATCGGTCAGTCGAAGCGTTTCGACCTCTCCGAGCTTTCTGAGATCCCGCAACGTCGACCGGTAGTCGCGCCGCATCTTTGGGGGCTGTCCTTTGATGAGCGCCTCTTCATCGTCAAACCGTGCGAGATCGAGTGTGCCTATAAGGTTGACGTTGCCTGCCTCTCCCCCTAGCACGTCAAACAATGGAAGAGCGTCCGCACTGTCCGGAACGTTCTCGAGCTTAAACCGAAGCACCCGTCGGTCGCGTCTCAGAAAGGCAGCAGCACCCGTAAGGGCAGCCACCCCGTCTGCCGAATCCTCTCGCAAGACATCGCAGTAGAACGGCGTCTTCGAATCAATCCACCGCAACAGCTTCAGACCGAAGAGCCCAGGCCCCGTACGCAACGGCAAGACAGCGACTAGCCGTCCGTCCAGTCGTGCCGTGACGATATGCGGCCGAGTCCCGCGCTCCTTTTTGTGGCGCGCCCAGCATAGTGCAATCCAGTCATGCCGGGCATACGGCTCGCGGCCCCGCGAGCGCGCGTGCAACGCGTCCCAATCCGGCGCGAGAGCGCGAAACCCTGCCTCGTCGTCAATCAAATCGATAGTGAAGTCAGGAAGTGTCAATGCGAACCCTTATTGGATCGGCTCTCTACACGTGCATTTCTGTTCTCGAAAGCGACGATTGCTCAAATAATTTCGTCGGACGTCCGTTAGGTGCTGGAGAGGGAGCCTTAAATCTTTTCGACGAGGAGTGGCACGAGCACTTTGCGACAGCTTCCTCCGTCTTAATTTACAGATCATCTGATCGAACCGTAGAGCGACAGCTGAAGCCCTCGCTACATCAATGAGGCTAGCATTTTCGTCTATTCAAACAAGTGTGTCGGCGCATGCGGTGATCGAGGTCGAGTAGCCAGGCCATTCGGCCCCACCCTAATAGTTCGGGGTTGGGGTCGCCGCACCCTGCCCGATCATGACATCGGGCGAGGCGACAGGAGAACTCGCTGGGCCAATGGTCGGCGCTGAGACTTGGAACGACAAAGCCTGCCATCGCGCAACGCCTCGCGCACTTAGAGAACACGGAGCCTCGCCCCTGCTGAAGGTGAACGCGCGCAATGGGGAATGGGGAACACCCCGAACTGACCCATAGAGCGCATGTCGTATCGCTCACTTCAGGTAGTTATCTGGGCGGTATGTCTTTGGCCCATAGGCGCTCGCCGCCTGCTCCCTTGCCCCTTCATCAAGAAAACCTGATCGCGTGCAATGAAACTGCAAATGGCGCGCGCAGATTTAGGGGCATGTCGCGCCTCCAACTCATCCTTTGCATCGATCTTGTTCTTTGGCTGCTCATCGCGGTCGCCATCAAGACGGCGTTTGGTTGAGCCCCACCACGAAGAAATATCCACCGACCCGGGGCATGCTGTCGACCAGATTGGCCTCGAATGCCGTGTTCTTTCCTGGTTGATGGCAGGGACCAATTGTGCAGATGCTCAACCATGTAGTCCGGACGCATTTATTCAAGACGGTTGATAGATTTGCAGTTGCTTCAGTATCTCAGGGACCGGGGAGCAAGTCGTCGCTTTTGCCTGAGAGCCGGTAGGCTAGAAGCCCTAGCCACTCCCGTAAACCGATCGAAAAGGCCGCCTGGTTCAGGTAGGGCCGCAAGAAACTGAAACGAAACCGCTCCGACCCAGTTGTCTTGAAATCGGACGGCCACGCAACAACCGGAAGTCCGGCTTTCCTGAAAATGCCGACGGCTCGCGGCATATGAAACGCCGAGGTCACCAGTAACCAGGTCTCGCCTTCAGTGGATCCGATCAGGGCCTTGGTAAAAAGCGCGTTCTCATCGGTATTTCGCGACTTCCCCTCGAGGACTAGCCTTGATTCCGGAATTCCGAGTTGCGGAAAGAAGCGGTCAGCGATCGCAGCGTCACCATCGCCCCCACCTGTCAGATCGCCGATACCGCCGGTTATAACGAGCTTTGCGCTAGGGTAGCGAAGGGCCAACCTCGCGGCCTCGACGAAGCGATCTGCGTTTTCGTTGAGTTCGGCTATATGGCGCGCCGCGCTTACCTCGCTGTCTTCTCCCCCACCAAGCATGATGATCCCGTCCACGTGCTCGGGGTAAGGAGGTGTTGGAAACCGCTGCTCCAGTGGTTGCAAAACGAGCAGTCCGATATTGGTGAAATTCATTAACAGCAATGCGACGCACGCCACTGCCATCAGGCCACTGCCAGTCTTGCTGCGTCTTAGCATCAGCATCAGAAGGCCGACTAACAACAGAAGGGCCAGCGCAGTGGTTGGCTCGGCGATGAGCCAAAACAGCTTAGATACCAGATAGAACACGTTGGGCTCCCTTTTCGCGCCTTCCATGATTGATCGCACAGGCTGGCGCTCCGTGATCGACCCTAGCGAGGTATATGGACCGACGCTGCTAGAGGAGCTTGGCCCACGCAATCAGACTGGGCGACATATTGCCGACGATAGCTTTCACGCCTTCAGGGTTTGGGTGAATCAGATCGGCCTGATTGAGCTTGGATTGGGCGGCGACACCCTCGAGGTAGAACGGATAGAGCGCCGCTCCATATTTTGCAGCCAGTTGCGGATAAAGCGCGTCGAACGCCTTGACGTAGTCGTCGCCCAACGCTCGATTGGCTTTCATTCCGGCGATAAACACCGGCAACTTCTGATCTGCCAGTCTTTTCAATATCGCATCGAGATTGTTGCGAATGCCGTCGACCGGCAAGCCCTGCAGCATATCGTTGGCGCCGAGTTCGAGCAGGACGCCGTCAGGCTTGTCGCCGAGCGCCCAGTCAAGGCGATCAAGCGCGGTTGCGCTCGTGTCACCGGAGACCCCGCCATTGACTAGGGCGATGTCGATCTTGGCAGCACTCAACGCTGCCTGCATTTGCGCTACGAACCCATCACTTTCGCTCAGGCCAAGTCCGGCAACCAACGAGTCCCCAAACACCAGCACCGTCTTGGGCGACGATAGAGCCGGAACAGTTAGAAATACGACAGCTGCTGCGGCGGCGAAGAACCGCCCATTGATGCGCCAGAACTTTTGATCGACGAGGGGCATTGCGGGGCTTGCTCCGGTGTCTATGTTGACAGGGCAATCTAGCGACAAAGCGTCCGCATGTATGGCGAAACTCCGCCATCTGCACCAATGACAGGCAAGTGATGACCTTCCTCGGGAGCTGGCTGCGCGTCGCCTTAAGCGATTTGAGGCTCGACCCGCGCAGGTTCGCCGTACTTCTCGCGTGCCTCGCGCTTGGCGTTGCGACAATTGCGACGGTGGGATCGGTCGGCGCCGCGCTCGACATGGCGATTGGGAGGGATTCCCGCACTTTCCTGGGCGGGGATTTGGAGGCGTCCATTGGCTATCGAGCCGCCCTTCCGGCTGAGCGTAAACTGTTTGACAGTCTGGGGTCTGTGAGCGAGGTGGTCGAGCTGGCGTCGCGAGCGACGGCCGGCTCGGGAAGCGCTCTCGTCAGTCTGCGCGCCATTGACGGCGCCTACCCGCTTGTCGGGGAGGTCGCTACGACACCGGCGCCTGGAGAAGCATCGTCTCTATCCGAGCTGCTCGGCCCGCATAACGACATGTTTGGAGCTATCGCCGATCCACTCCTCTATACCCGCCTTGGCCTCAAACCCGGAGATTCGATCCGCATTGGCAATGCCAGCTTCGTCCTCACAGGCACACTCGGATCATTGCCCGATCAAGCGGCGCGAGGTTTCCAGCTTGGAGCAACGGTGCTGGTTTCAACGGCCGCGTTGCCGACGACGGGCGCGTTGCAGCCTGGCGTGCTGGCGAGGTACCGATACAAGATCGATCTCGCCAATATCAGCTATACGGCCGCTACTGCCGCAATAAAGGCACAGTTCCCGGATGCCGGTTGGCAGCTTCGTTCACCGCGAGAGGCTGCGACAAATCTCACTCGCTACCTAGACATCTTCGATCGCTTCCTTTTACTTGTCGGGCTGTCCTCTCTCATGGTCGGCGGTATCGGCGTTTCTAACGCGGCGACGGCGTACATCGGTGAACGGGAACGGTCGATTGCGACCATGCGCTCGCTTGGCGCGACCGGCGGGCGCATCATGGTCCACTTCCTGACCCAGATCATGGTCCTTGGGTCGATCGGCACTTTTGGTGGCGTGGTCATCGGTGCGGTGTCCACCGTCGTCCTTCTCCCCTTGCTTGGGAGTTACCTGAACATCACTCTCGCCCCAGCTATCCTCCCCCTGCCCCTGCTCACCGCGGCAGCGTTCGGCCTCGTGGTCGCCTTCGTCTTCGCCTATTTGCCACTGGTACGTGCATCGCTGCTACGGCCCGCCTCCCTGTTTCGCTCGGCTGGTGGCGCGGGTGGGGAACGCCTGCGCCTGATTGCCCTGCTCCATCCCGATAGGAGCGCTCCGCTTGTGCTCGGTGTTACGTTGCTGATCGGGCTCGCACTTCTGACCACTCACCAGCCGTGGCTCGTCCTCTGGTACGGCGTTGGCGCGATAGTCGCGTTCCTCGTGCTGCGTCTGGCTTCCGTGCTGCTGCAGTGGCTGCTGCGGCTACTGCCACTGGCGACTGCCCTGACCACCCGCATGGCACTACGAAACATCCATCGGCGTGGCTCCCCAACCGCCACCGTTATCCTATCGCTCGGTCTCGGTCTGACTTTAATGCTGAGCATCGCCTTGATTGAGGCTAACGTCCGCGACCAGATTGGAAGCCAGGTCGCCGCGACCGCGCCGTCCCTCGTCTTGATCAATCTAGACAAGCCGTCTGTCACGCGCCTCACGGCTTTTGCCGGCAATGAGCATCGCATCACGTCGCTGAACTTCACGCCATTTCTACGCGGTATCGTCAATAAGCTGAACGGTACTTCGGTGTCGGACCTCAACGGCCTCGACGACGTCCAACAACGACGCGTCGGCGGTGACCAATCGCTCTCGTGGCGCGCCGACTTACCAAAGGGAGACGTGGTTGTTGACGGTAAGTGGTGGGAGCAAGACTATAGTGGCGCTCCACTCGTTTCGCTGGACGAAGACTTCGCTAAAGCGCTCAACCTCAAGGTAGGCAACACCATTGAAATTGCGATCTCGGGTCGCCCGATCGGAGCCTCGATCGCCAACATCCGTCGCGTCGACTGGCAAAGCGGCAGCATCAATTTTGATATCCTCTTCTCGCCAGGACTGATTGAAGGCGCGCCATCTACCTACATGGGTGCCCTCAAGGCGAGCGCTAGTGATGAGACCGCAATCGAGGAAGCCTTGATCGTCAACTTTCCGACGCTCGACTTCGTGCCTGTCAGGGACGTTCTGGCTCAGGTCTCGATCGTCATTGGGAGTCTCGCCAATGCGGTCTCGATTGTCGGGAGCGTCGCCCTCATAAGCGGCGTGTTCGTCCTTGCCGGCGCCCTCGCTGCCGGACGTCGCCAACGCGAGGCCGATGCCATCGTGGCCAAGGTCCTCGGGGCGACCCGTAGTCAGATCGCGATTGCCTACCTCATTGAATATGGACTACTAGGACTGCTGTCGACGCTCGTCGCAGCGATCCTCGGCGCTGGGGCGGCATGGGCCGTGACGACCAGTGTGCTCCAACTTCATTTCGCCCTCGACCTACCGCTCATAGTGGAGGTGGCCGTCGGCGCGGTGCTCGTGACCATCTCGACCGGTCTCGTCACTACCTGGTCGGCGCTAACCAGTCGGCCAGCGGCCTTTCTTAGAGGGGCGTCCTAATCTGGCCCGACGACCGGCTTGACGGCCGCCTCGCGAGATTGACCGCGGCGTTGCCCCGCTCGTCGTTAGCCTCATTGAAACACCCGACATCAACCGCGTGGACCGCAACCATCCCGCCGCCATTGCCCTCCGCCGCAGCCGAACGATCTACAACGCCGCGCGCGACTTATTTTGTCCGCGGCCTACTACACAGAGCACTCGACTCGTGCCGACGTCCATTGGTTGCCCAATCTGCTATTGGCTTGCGGCAGTCGCCCGCCCTCTCTCGAAATAGCCAAGTGACGGTCCCCGACGTCCCGGTAAGTTGCCGAGGAAAGAACGTAGTCCAGCCCATAAACGGGACTGGGCAGTTCGCCATCGAACGCCACGTAGTTGCGTCGTTCGAGGCGCGGGTCGGGCGTTGGCACGGCCGAA
>JANXSI010000533.1 GCA_025352765.1 Devosia sp.
TACAAGGTCCACAGCTTCCGCGATCCGGTGGTGGGCGACCTGCTCGACGTGGTCACCGCCTTCCCGCCATCGCGCGGCACGTCGCGTGACCTCAACTACGTCGACTTCGATGCGCTGCGCTCAGTGCAGGGACTCGTGATCAGGCCCGACAACGAAGATCTGCAGGTCCAAGTCGCCGACGATCACGCCCTGATCACCGCTCCCAACGGCCTGACGCTTTCCGACCAGAGCGGTCCGCGCAGCCTCGATGCCGGCAAGGCCACGGAATTCCGCGACAGCTATGTCGATCTCGCTGCCAACAAGGCGGACAACCCCGGAGTCTTCCAGCAGCGCATTACTGCCCTCAGTACCGATGCTGCGACCAAGGAGGGGCAGGCACGCGACGTGGCCCGCCTTGCCCTCGCGCAGTACTACGTGGGCAACCAGTTCGCCGAAGAGGCGCTCGGGGTGCTGAAGATCCTGGGCAGCGACCTCAAGAATGAGGAACTCATCAAGAAGGTCAATCTGACGACGGCGATTGCCAATGTGCTGGCCGCCCGACCAGTCGAGGCCATCGCCATCCTGAACAGCCCGGCATTTGCCGATGAGTCCGACGCTGTCATGTGGCGGGCCATGGCCCAGGTCGACAACCACGACTTCGTCGATGCCCGCAGCGACGCGCTGGCCGCCGAACCGGTGGTCACCAACTATCCGGTCTGGGTGCAGCAGAAGTTCTATCTAGACGGCGTCCGGGCGGCGCTCGAGACCAACGACATTGCGATGGCGCAGCGCTATCTCGGGCTGATCGAGTTCGCGCAGCTCTCGCCGGACGACGTGACGCTCTACCAGTTGTTCCAGGCGCGGGTTGCCGAGGCGCAGGGCGCGACGCAGGATGCGCTCGACGCCTATGGCCAGGTGATCGCCGCGGATGTCCGCCCGACCCGGGCCGAGGCGGTGTATCGAACACTGCTGGTGCTGCAGAGGACCGGCAAGATCGACCTCAACAAGGCCACGGCGACTCTCGCGTCGGAGTCCATGCTGTGGCGCGGCGACGCGCTCGAGATCAACATGGACAAGCTGCTGGCCGAGCTCTACTTCCAGCACAAGGACTATCGGCTGGGCTTCGAGACCGCCCGGCAGGCGGCGACGCACAGCCCGGAAAGCGGGCCGGTGAGCGATCTGCTCAACGAGACCGATGCGCAATTCTCGGACCTCTATCTGAACGGCGCGGCCGACCAGATGAGCGATCTCGATGCGCTCAGCCTCTACTACGACTACCGGACATTGACCCCGGCCGGCGCGCGCGGCGACGAGATGATCCGCAATCTCGCCCGACGCCTGGTGAAGGTGAACCTGCTCTCACAGGCGGGCGACCTCCTGCAGTACCAGATCGACAGCCGTCTGACGGGCGTGGCGCAGGCGCAGGTTGCCGCGGACCTCGCGCTCATCCGCATTGCCGATCGCGACCCGCAGTCGGCGCTGCGCGTCATCAACAAGACCCGCATGTCGAACCTGTCGCCGACGCTCGACCGGCAGCGCCGGGTGCTCGAGGCGCGGGCGCTGATCGATGCCGATCGCGCGGACCTGGCGCTCGACCTGCTCAGTGCGGTCAAGGGCCGAGACGCGGATCTGCTGCGGGTGGACGGATACTGGCACGGCAAGAATTACGGCTCGGCGTCGGCGCTGCTCGAGTCGATGTACACCCAAGGGTCGACCGATGCGCTCGACCAATCGGCGCGGTTCGACCTGATCAAGTCGGCCGTCGGCTACGTGCTGGCCGGGGATGCGCTGGGGCTCGAGCGGCTGCGCAGCAAGTTCTCGGACCGCATGTCGCAATCGCCGGAGTGGCCGATGTTCGACTACCTCACGAGCGCCAACGCATCGACCAGCGGCGAGGACTTCAAGGCCGCCGCCAAGGCCGTCGCCAACATCGACTCGATCACCGGCTTCCTCAAGGCCTACCGGCAGGCCTACCCGGCCGACCAGGGGATCGTACCGGCCGACGCCACCAAGAAGACCGCCGCCTGACGGGGCGGCCGATCAGGTCTGGGTGAAACTTCGGATCAGCGATCCGGCGACCAGATGCCAGCCGTCGACCAGCACGAAGAAGATCAGCTTGAACGGCAGCGAGATCACGACCGGCGGCAGCATCATCATGCCCATCGACATGAGGACCGACGCGACCACCATGTCGATGATGACGAAGGGCAGGAACAGCAGGAAGCCGATCTCGAAGGCACGCCGCAATTCCGAGATCATGAAGGCCGGAACAAGGATCTTGAGCGGGATTGTCGCCGCGTCGGTCGGAGGCTTTTCCTCGCTCATGTCGTAGAACAGCTGCACGTCCGCCTCGCGGACGTTGGCGGCCATGAAGTCGTGCAGCGGCACGCTGCCCTTGTCGAAGGCCTCCTGCACCTGGATGGTGCCGGCGAGGAGCGGCGCGATGCCGACGTCGTAGGTGGCCTGCAGGGTCGGCTGCATGATGAAGAAGGTCAGAAACAGCGCCAGCGATACCATCACGGAGTTCGGTGGAGCCGTCTGCAGGCCGATCGCGGTCCGGAGCAACGAGAGCACCACGACGATGCGCGTGAAGCTCGTCACCATGATCAGGATCGAGGGCGCCAGCGACAGCAGGGTGATGAGCCCGATGAGCTGGACGGCACGCTGGGTGAGCGTGGTGTTGTCGCCGAAATTGACCGAGATGTCCTGGGCGAGAACGGCAGTGGGGATCAGGACCGCCGCAGCGACGGCGGCAAACGCCAGGGCTCGCAGCGGCAGGCGCCGCTCAGGTCCGGTCGCCGCGGATGACGCCTCTGAAGAACCTGCCTTTGCTGCCAAGTCGAAGTTGTCCGTTCGTCCCGCTGACTGGGGCGCTTGTAACTGAGTCGGCCGGGCCGGCCGCGGAATTATCGCCGCGCCGCTCCGGGCTCATGGGGATAACTTCGCGGCGCATCAGGCCGGTATTGCGCAACGACTGACCGGGGCGCGCCGAAAGCGGGGACGGCCGGGCGAGGTCGCGCAGGCGATCGACGGCCTCGCGGGAGACCGGGCGATCGGGCGTGATGGGGACTTCGATCTCTTCGTTTTCGGTTTCGGTCGCCGTCGGGCGAGGGCGGGTCGGTCTTGGCGTTGCCACCGGCGG
>JANXSI010000542.1 GCA_025352765.1 Devosia sp.
CCTGCGCGGGGTTTCACGTGAATCAGCGCTACTTGCCGATACAGAACGCCGCAAACAGTCGATCGAGCACATGCTCGGTGTCGATTCGACCGAGCAGGCGCTCAAGCGCGAGGCTGGCCTGGCGCAGATGCTCGGCGGCGAATTCGTCGGTGGCACCGTCGCTGATGAAGCGATCAAGCGCGGCCTGCGCCGCACGCAGCGCCAAAAGGTCACGCTCGCGGCTGACCAGCGCCGGAGCGCCGGCGCCCGCGGCGTCTTCAGCAAACCGTCCGAGCGCTGCGAGCAGCTCGGACAAACCCGATCCCGCCGTCGCCGACAGGGCATATTCGGCCGGAATCGGGGCGAGATCAGATTTGGTCCCCACCGTCCACAAGGGCTGGGTCTGTGGCGGCTCGAGTGGCGCGACGTCCGGGGCGATGAGCCAAAGCACGAGATCCGCGCGCGCAATCTCCGCCTCGGCGCGCCGTACGCCCTCCGCCTCGGCGCGGCTCTCGGTTTCCCGCAAGCCGGCCATGTCGACGAGAAACACCAGCCGGCCACCGAGATCGAGGGCGACTTCGCGCACGTCACGCGTCGTCCCCGGCTCGTCGCTGACGATGGCGAGATCGGACTTTGCCAAAGCATTGAGGAGGCTCGATTTCCCCGCGTTCGGCGGACCGGCGAGGGCGACGCGCAATCCCTCGCGCACGATCCGGCCGCGGCCGACACTTTCGATGGCGGCAGCGAGTTCGACCGACAACTGCTCGATCGACGCCACGACCGAAGCCGGCAGCTCACCCGAAACATCGCCTTCGTCGGAGAAATCGAGGCGCGCCTCGATCTCGGCGCGGGCGTCGAGCAGGGTCTCCCGCCACCCCGCGATCTGCGACGACAAGCCGCCGGCCAGACGGACGACGGCCTGCTGCCGCTGCGTCTCGGTTTCGGCCTCGATGAGATCGCCGAGACCTTCGACTTCGGTGAGATCGAGCTTGCCGTTGAGGAAGGCGCGGCGGGTGAATTCTCCCGCCTCGGCGAGACGGAGGCCGGGCATCGCGGCGATCGCGCGCAGCAAGCTGCGCACCACGGCGGGCGATCCGTGCATCTGGAGTTCGGCGGTGTCCTCGCCGGTGAAAGAGTGGGGCGCCGGCATCCAGGCAATGAGACCGGTGTCGATGATGTCGGTGCCCAGACGCAACGACCTGAGGGTCAGAAGTCGCGGAACCGGGAGATCACCAGACAGGGATTCCAGAACAGGTTTCGTCTGCGGACCCGACAGCCGGATGATGGCGACGCCCGAGGGCAAGGCTCCTGACGAGAGCGCGACGATAGTGTCGGTGTCGGGGGGCAATTGCTGACCTTCGGCTGGGAGCCACCCCTCATCCGGCCTTCGGGCACCTTCTCCCACAAAGGGAGAAGGCGAACGAGCCGCGAGATTGGTGGGGTGGCCTTCTCCCTTAATGGGAGAAGGTGGCGAAGCCGGATGAGGGTGGGGCCGCCCGCGCGGCGTTCCATCTCCACCCTAAGTGCCTCTACGTATTCATCGAATCGAAGAAATCGGAGTTGGTCTTGGTCTGACGGATCTTGTCCATCAGGAACTCCATCGCATCGACCGTGCCCATCGGATTGAGGATGCGGCGGAGGACGTACATCTTGCGGAGGATGTCCGGTTCGACCAGCAACTCTTCCTTGCGCGTGCCGGACTTGGTGACGTCCATCGCCGGGAAGATGCGCTTGTCCGAAACCTTGCGATCGAGGACGATTTCGGAGTTACCCGTGCCCTTGAACTCTTCGAAGATAACTTCGTCCATGCGCGAGCCGGTATCGATCAACGCCGTCGAAATGATGGTCAGCGAGCCGCCATCTTCGATGTTGCGCGCCGCGCCGAAGAAGCGCTTCGGGCGCTGCAGGGCGTTGGCATCGACACCGCCGGTCAGCACCTTGCCCGATGACGGGACGACAGTGTTGTAGGCGCGGCCGAGGCGCGTGATCGAATCGAGCAGGATCACCACGTCGCGCTTATGTTCGACGAGGCGCTTGGCCTTTTCGATCACCATCTCGGCGACCTGGACGTGACGCGAGGCGGGCTCGTCGAAGGTCGAGGAAATGACCTCGCCCTTCACCGAGCGCTGCATGTCGGTGACTTCCTCGGGGCGCTCGTCGATGAGCAGCACGATCAGGTAGCACTCGGGGTGGTTGGTAGCGATCGACTGCGCGATGTTCTGGAGCAGTACGGTCTTGCCGGTGCGCGGCGGGGCAACGATCAGCGCGCGCTGGCCTTTGCCGATCGGCGCCACGAGGTCCATGATCCGGGCGCTTTTGTCCTTGTTGGTCGGATCGGGCAGCTCGAGCCGTAGGCGCTCGTCGGGATAGAGCGGAGTGAGGTTGTCGAAGTTGACCTTGTGGCGGATCTTTTCGGGATCCTCGAAATTGATCGTCGCGACCTTGAGCAGCGCGAAATAGCGCTCGCCGTCCTTGGGAGAGCGAATCTCGCCCTCGACCGTATCGCCGGTGCGCAGCGAGAACCGGCGGATCTGGCTCGGCGACACATAGATGTCGTCCGGACCCGGCAGATAGTTGGCGTCCGGGGAACGCAGGAAGCCGAAGCCATCGGGCAGGACTTCGACCACGCCTTCGCCGGTGATCTCGACCTCGCGCGCCGCCAGCTCCTTGAGGATGGCGAACATCAGCTCCTGCTTGCGCATCGTCGAGGCGTTCTCGACCTCGTACTGCTCGGCGAAAGTGAGCAGGTCAGCGGGAGATTTGGCCTTGAGCTCGCTGAGCTTCAGATTTTCCATGCGGCGGACGACCTTGGGAAGTTTTGGAGAATTTCGGAGGGGGGTGCACCGCGTGAGCGCCGGGCGGCGTCCGCATTTGGTGGTGCGATACCCTCAGATAGCCTGAAGCCGCGTTACGTTCAAGTGCGGTGCAACCGGGCCGGACGATTCACGTGAAACAGCCCGCGCCCCGGTGCGAATTGCGACACTCAGAACGGCTTCACGATGACCATGATGACGATGATGATCACGAGAACGAACGGCGCCTCATTGATCAGCCGGAAGAAACCCTGCGGCCGCTGATTGTTGTCGGCGGCGAAGTTGCGCACCTGGCGGCCGTAGAATCCGTGAATGCCCGTCAGGGCCAGAACCGATACCGCCTTGACCCAGGGCCAACCCGACGACCAATCGACGATGCCGGGGGTCGAGACCATGGCGAGGCCGAAGATCCAGGTGGCGACCATCGCCGGGGTGATGATGCCCCGGTAGAGCCGGCGTTCCATGATCTTGAACGTCTCGGACTGGATCGAACCCTTCTCCGCCGAGGCGTGATAGACGAAGAGCCGCGGCAGATACATCATGCCGGCGATCCAGGCGATCACCGAAATCACGTGCAGCGCCTTAACCCAGGTCACCGCGAACAACGTCCAATCCATCAGTTCCGTCCTTTGACGCGGGCGACCAGCTGGTCGACATGAGCGATCGGGGTTTCGGGCAGGATGCCGTGTCCGAGATTGAAGATATGCGGCCGATTCGCGAACCCCTCAAGGATCTCGTCGATCCGCCGCTCCATCTGCGCTCCGCCGGCGAGCAACCGGATCGGATCGAGATTGCCCTGGACCGGCAAGCCTTGGGGCAGCAGCTTGCCGGCGAAACCAACCGGCATGGCGTAGTCGAGACCCAGCGCATCGACCCCGGTGGCTGCCACGTACTCGCCGATCATGCCGGCGGCGCCGCGCGGAAAGCCGATGATGCGGGCTCCTGGAACCTCAGCCCGAACGCCGGCAACGATCCGCCGGTTGGGCTCGATCACCTGGGCGCGGAACGACACTTCGTCGAGATTCAGCGCCCAGGATTCGAACAGCTGCACCACATCGGCGCCGGCCCGAAGCTGCGCCACGAGATAGGCGATCGACGCCTCAACCAGGATATCGATCAGGTGCTTGAACGCGTCTGGCTGGGTGAGGGCGAAGATCCGGGCCGCGGCCTGATCGGTCGATCCCTGTCCGGCGATCATGTAGGTGGCGATGGTCCAGGGGGAACCGCAAAAGCCGATCAGGGTCTTTTCAGGTGCCAGCGCCGATTTGACCCGCTGCAGGGTTTCGAGCACCGGCATCAGATGCGGAATCAGGTTATCCGGCCTTAACTTCCCCAGCCCTTCCGGGCTGATCGGTTCGAGCCGTGGCCCTTCCCCGACCTCGAAGCGGACCGTCTGGCCGAGGGCGTCTGGAATGACGAGGATGTCCGAGAACAGGATCGCCGCATCGAGATCGAACCGCCGCAGCGGCTGCAGCGTCACTTCCGCAGCCAGTTCCGGGTTGTAGCAGAGTTCAAGGAACGATCCGGCTCTGGCCCGCACCTCGCGGTATTCGGGCAGATAGCGGCCGGCCTGGCGCATGATCCAGAGCGGCGGTGTTGCCTGCCGCAGACCGGCAACCGTTTCGAGAAGCGGTTTGTGCACCGGGCTCACAGTCGGGAACCAAAGAAAGAGTCTGGATTCTTTATCATCAGTATCATGGGGGTGTTTTGCAGGAATTCATGAGCGGGGCATAGCGGCATCCGCTTTGCCCGGGGGCGCGAAGAGTCGCATCCGTAGCCTGGGGACATCTTCAGAGGTATTCTGAACAACACACCCGGAGTCGCCTGCGTTAACGGATCTTTAACCATTTTGGCAGCGGCGCTGGCGGACGGGAAAGCGTGTGGACAACCGCACGGCTCTGGAATCATGTTATCCCCGACTCCCCGGTTAACCTTTCATTCACCATGCGCGGAATGGACTGTGTACGCCCCGGACGGTCAGTGGGGGAAACCCTGCGGAGCGGCCAGATGGGGCGATCGGACATCGAACCCGGCCGCGGCCCAGTGGGGACTCTGTGAACAACTTCTGCCGATGCTGATCCTGGCCTCCAAGAGCGCGACGCGAAAGGCCCTGCTGGCGGGGGCGGGGTTGAGATTCGAGTCGAGTCCAGCCCGCATCGACGAACGCACGATCGAGAACGCGGTTCTGGGGAAAGCGCCCGAAAGCGTGGCGCGGACTCTCGCCGAGGCGAAGGCGCTGTCGGTCTCGGTGGGGCAACCGGGGGCGATGGTGATCGGGGCGGACCAGGTGCTCGCCTTCGGCGACGCGCTCCTCCACAAGCCTGCCGATCTCGCCGAGGCGGCGGCCCAGCTCAAGGCGCTGCGCGGGCGGAGCCATCACCTTCATGCGGGCGTCGCGCTGGCGCGGGGAGGCGCGGTGCTCTGGTCCGACGTCGCCTCCGCGCGGCTGACGCTGCGGGCGTTTTCGGACGACGATCTGGCGGCGGTGCTCACGGCCGAAGGCGAAGGGCTGCTCGAGGCGGTCGGTGCCTATCGGCTCGAGGGCGCGTCGATTCAGCTGTTCGAGGCGATCGAAGGCGACTATTTCACCATCCTCGGGTTGCCGCTCCTGCCGCTGCTCGCCGCACTTCGCCGCTTTGCCCCAGGGGAACGATTCACGTGAAACGCG